>JAIROE010000086.1 GCA_031257715.1 Treponema sp.
CGTTGTCCGGAATCATGAGTGCACCGGCGCGGACTGTCCCGTATGCGTCCTGATACGGCAGGCGGAGAATTTTTCAAGGCAGCCAAGAAACATCCCGTTTTTTCCCGGATTTCAGGGGGCGGCCTTTTTGGCAACGGCCTTTATACTGAAACGATCCTTTCTTCTTTTCATTCTCCAAAGCGCCGTACGGCTAAAAGTAAAAATGAACCGGTGATTTTGCCCCTCTTTATCTTCTCATTTTTTTGGAACTCCCAAAAACTTCAGTTTTTGGGAAGTGTTCTTCACGGCATATCCGGAGACCCAGCCGGGATTTCCGGATGCGTCTTTAACAGGAGTTTATTGATATGAAACGAGCCGTTCTTTTTATATGTATCCTGATATCCCTCGCTATGACCCTTCCGGCCAAAGGGCGGGGAGATACGGGAAAGGCGGACGGGAAATTAAACGTGGTTACCACTATTTTTCCGCCCTATGATTTTGTCCGGGAAATTGCCGGGAATAAGGTTAACCTGACCATGCTGCTTCCCCCTGGTGCGGAAAGCCACTCTTTTGAGCCGGCTCCCCGCGATATCATCACGGTACAAAACTGCGATGTGTTTATTTATGTGGGAGGCGAATCGGACGCGTGGGTTGAACAGATTCTGGAATCCATGGACACAGACCGCATGGAAATTATCACCTTTATGGACTGCGTAGAAGTGGTGGAAGAAGTCATCGTGGAGGGGATGGATGATGAGGAAGAAGGCCATGACCACGGGGACGAGGACTTTACCATTGCGGATGTCAAAGACCGCGCCCTGACCGATTGGGAGGGGGATTGGCAGTCGGTTTATCCGCATCTGCTTGACGGAACGCTGAATCCGGTAATGGAACACAAGGCGGAAAGCGGCGAAAGAACCGCATCCGAGTATTTCAACCAGTATAAAACGGCCTACGCGACGGATGTGGACAGGGTTACCATTACCGGAAACTCCATGACCTTCTACCGGAACGGCGTTTCGGTGAGGTCAAATTATGTGTATAAAGGGATCGGCGTTATCACGGAAGATGACGGCAGCCTCTGGGTACGCTATAAATTCGAGGCCGCCGGAAATCCGCCCAATGGCGCGCCCAGGTATATTATGTTCAGCGACCACCTGCATGCTCCCGCCAAAACGGAACACTTTCACATATACGCGAGTAATGAAAGCTTTGAGACGCTGATGGCGGATACGAACCCGGTGAATTATCCGACTATTATTCCGCCGCTTTGACAAAGAATGAACTCGTGGCGGAGATGATAGGCCATGACCATGAAGAAGAGGCGGAATACGACGAACACGTCTGGACTTCCCCCAAAAACGCCAAGCTCATTGTACAGAGGATCGCCGGTGTCCTTGAACAGCGGGACCCCGCCAATGCGGCGGCCTATGCCCGCAGCACGGAATCCTATCTGGCAAAACTGACGGCCCTGGACAACGCCTTTCAGAATGTCGTAAACGGAGCAAGGCGGAAAACCTTTATATTCGGCGACCGCTTCCCCTTCCGGTACTTTGCCGACGCCTACGGCCTCAGCTACTTCGCCGCTTTCCCCGGCTGTTCCACCGAGACCGAATGCAGCGCCGCCACCATCGCTTTTCTGGTTGACAAGGTCAGGGCCGAAAGGATCCCCGTGGTTTTTCACATTGAACTTTCCAATGAAAAAATCGCCGACACCATCTGCGAGGAAACGGGGGCCAAAAAACTCCTCCTCCACGCGGTCCACAATATTTCCAAACGGGATTTTGACCGGGGAGAAAACTATTATGATCTCATGACCCGGAACGTACAAAATCTGAAAGAAGCCCTCTATTAAAAATAAAGGCAGGGGCCGCCGTCACCGGCGGTCCCTGCCTCTCTCCACGCCCCGGCCCGGACTTTTGTTTTGTCCGTTCAGGCCGTCTGATTCCTAATCCCGGCGCGAAGGCGGACGGCGTTTGCCAAAAATCGGATCGAAGTATTTTTCCACATCTACGCGCTTGAGCACCAGCTTGAGGATAAGCCGGTAGACAACAAAGGAAAGGGCAATGGAGGCGATAAAGATCACGGGAAAACCCCAAGCGGCCGCGCTTTCGGGAAGCAGGCCGGCAAGAAAACGGGCGTACAGCACAAAGAGAACGATAAAGCATATTACCGTTACCAGAATGTTGAAGACGGTTGCCCCAAGGATAAAAACAAGGGTATTGGCTTTTTTATTCATCGTGCGGCCTCACTTTCGGTTTTTTTTGCTGTCAGCATGGTAACAATCAAAATAAAACAGGAAACGACCACGCTGGCATCGGCAATATTGAAGGTAGGCCACCTGTCCATTCCCAGGAGCCCGTAGAATTTTATGCTGACAAAATCGACCACTCCGTCGGGACGGAAGACGCGGTCTATGATGTTGCCCAGCCCGCCTCCTATGATCCCCGCCACGGCCCAGCGCTGTACACGGGTGAGGTCACTGGTTTTCCAAAAATACACAAAGAGCAGAACCAGCACAAGAAAGGGGATGATGATAAAGAGCGCGGGTTTAAGCATCTCCGGAATGTTTCTGCCCAGGCTGAACGCGATTGCCTTGTTCCGTACATGCCAAATTTCCAGAAAGCCGTTGCTGAATACGTCGTATATCCTGACATTCTGGGGCCAGTGTTTGACTATGTATTCCTTGCTCACCTGATCGGCGATCAGTATAACAGCCGTTAATAAAAAGGGAAGTATCTTTTTCCTGAATGTCACATCCATCTCCGTTCCATTTTACGTTTTGTCCTGTTTGCTTTTTACAGCCGGCATTACAGTCCCGTGGGAATGTCTATAAACTCTGTATCCACGTCAAGTTCCGCGGCGCAACGCTCCATTACCCGGCGGACTCCCCATACTTCGGTGGAATAATGGCCCCCGGCTATCATGTTAAGGCGGCCTTCCAGCGCTTCATGGTACACACTGTGGGATGCTTCCCCGGTGACGTAAAGATCCACGCCTTCTTCGATGGCCTGGCGGGCCTCGTCTGCGGCGCCCCCTGAAACAACCGCGGCGCTACGGCTTGTATCCTTTCCAAAGGGATAAACCCCCAATGGAGGCCGGCCCATGAAACGTATCTTTTCCGCCGCCTTTTCAACGGAAAGGGGTTCCGCAAGTATCCCTTTATACCCTATTTTGCGGCCATGGTACAGTCCGAAAGGCTCAACATCCGTAAGTCCCAGAAGTTCCGCAAGGCCGGCGTTGTTTCCCAGAACCGGGTGCTGATCCAGGGGAAGGTGAACCGCATAAAGGCAGATATTGTGATCCAGAAGGAATTTGATACGGCGCCGTATGTTTCCTTTGATGCGCAGCGGCGAACCCCAGAAAAGGCCATGGTGGACAAAGAGAAGGCCCGCCCCCGCTTTTGCCGCCCGCTCGAAGCTTTCAAGGCTTGCGTCAACCGCAAAGGCGATTTTGCCCAGCTCCGAACCGTCATTATCAACCTGTATGCCGTTCAGGGATGAATCAATGCCGCTGAACCCTTCCAGATCAAGAAGACTTCTGAAAAAGGCGTCAAGCCGCGCCGTTTGTATGCCGGTCACGGATTCAGTATATACCGAAAGTCCGGTAAAGTCCAAGACCTGCTTTCCACATGGAGATCGGCGCCGAGTTTCCGCAGATCCAGGGATTCGGTCCCTTCTTTGGATACAAGGGCGGCAAAATTGGTGATTATGGTAACGGTACAGTCAACGAGGGCCTTCCCCGCAAGTGATGTCTTTTCCAGTCCGGGAAAGATAAGGCGGTACACGGGATGGGTTACCGGATATGCCGTGTAGTCCAGCGGGCCCGCCCCTTCAAGGGCTGCCAGCGCCGCCGGGCTTGCGGCGTTCCGCAGGGCCGCGTAAACAGCGTCGTAACGGTTACTGCCGGACATGTTATCCAGAATCCGGTCGGACATCAGATACAGGACGGGAAGGGCCGGCCGGGGAACGGTTCCGGGAACAAGCGTACGGGGTTTTCGTTCGGCAAACCAGTTGTCCACCCGTATGCGGGCCGCGGTAAACCGGTGCGAATTTTCAGGTATTTCCCGGAGGGTGATCTCCCTGCCCCGGAAAACCGACCAAAGGGGGCTTTCAATGGCGATAATTCCCTTTACGGCGCCGTGCGCGGCGGCAAATTCGGCGCCGGCCCGGTATACCAGGGCGCCGCCGCCCGCGCCGTATCCCGCAAGGAATAACGGGCTTCCCCGCGGCAGATAATCGCGTATAACAAGGGGGAGCAGGAAATCAACATCTTCACTTCGGCCCGTTTCAAGTGCCCGGCCGTATGCGTTGATCTTTTCCCGGACGGTACCCAGGCGAAAATTCCGCCAAATCCGCCTGATGACCGGGAGCGAGGGAGGATAGGTCCGCTCCCCGGCCGCCGAGGGGGAATCAAAACCCCGCCGGGAGTAGCTTATCACGGTGAAACCGCGGTCCCGGAGGCCCGCGCATACCAGATCGACAGCAGGAACGGAGCCCCCTTCGGGAGGAATCAGAAAAATGAAAGGCCGGACCGCGGCGCTCCGGGGCTTTTCCGCCGCATTTCCGGGGGTCATGTCCGCGGACGGCTGAATTTCCCCGTAGATTCGCAGAAAATATTCCCGGCCGCCGTCTTGCAGAACCAGGCGCCGTACTCCTTCGGATGTGAGGCGTTCATCCACGGCGGGTGAGAAGAAGAGGGCGGTAAAAACAGTCCCGGCAAACAATATGAGACAGGGAACGGTAATGTAAAGAGCCGGTCCCCGGAAATCCCCGGAAGCCGGGCCTTCCACGCGGGAAACAGCGCTGCTGAACATGGACGGAAGGGAAATCAGGCTGAACAGGAGGGCGAAAACAAACAGGGGGACGCATTCGGGCCTCCATCCATACGCGGGAAAGATCCCGATGATGATCAACAGGGCCGCGGGGGACAGCCAGGACAGGCCGGAAATGCCCCAAAATCCCTTGACAAAGGGCTGAATAATGGGGAAAAAGAGGAAAATTGCGGCAATAAGCTCCGGAATTACTATTTCCCGCATATACATCTACTATAATGTGATTGATCAATATATGCAGCTGGTATTATATTAATTAGTAAGGAACATGTTTCGTTTGAAATTTTAAAGAAAAGAGGCTGTTTCAAAACCGCCGGATTTTGGGATTGACTCGAAAGCAAGGATTATAAGATGGCTGTTCAGGAATTGGTTGTTGATGAAGCAAAAGTAAAAAAAGCCGTCCAGTCAGGAATTCCCCTGACTATTACTACTTTTACCCTCCCCCATGAAATAGAGTTGTACATTGAACAGGTTATTACCGTCTTTCTCCGTCTCGTGGATCAGGACAAGCTGAAAGATTATGTCGTATACTGCGTCCAGGAGCTGTCGGTAAACGCCAAAAAGGCCAATACCAAGCGGGTTTATTTTAATGAACGGGGACTGGATCTGTCCAATCCCGATGATTACAAAGAGGGAATGGCGAATTTCAAGGAAAACACCCTCAATAACATCGCTCATTATCTTCAGCTTCAAAAGGATCAGGGGCTGTATATCAAGCTGATTTTTCAGATCAAGAACAACATCATTCATATTGAAGTACGAAACAACGTGGCGGTTACAAAAACCGAGCTGATCCGCATTCACGACAAGCTGGCCCGTTCCCGGCAGTACAATAACCTTGAGGATGCCCTTTCGCAGGTTCTGGATGATTCGGAAGGGGCCGGCCTGGGACTGGTGATTCTGGTGCTGATGCTGAAAAAAATGGGCCTTGATGAGGATTGTTTTGACATCACGGGAACCGAAAAGGAGACCATCGCCAAGATCGTGATCCCTCTGGAGCAGACGAGGGTGGAAAGCCTTTCGGTTCTTTCGGAGACCATTGTCAATAATGTCAATTCGCTGCCACAGTTCCCCGAAAATATCCTCCTGGTTCAAAAGCTCATCAACGATCCGAAGTCCGACATGGCAAATATAGCCCGGCAGATTTCCATGGACCCGGCCCTGACGGCGGATCTGCTGAAAATCGTCAATTCCGCCCAATACATGCTTTCCAAAAAGGTAGACAGCATCTCCGAGGCGGTCAAGATGGTGGGCATAAGAGGCATCAAGAACCTGCTGTATTCCTACGGGACGCAAAAGGTCCTTGGCGATGACACCATAGACAAGAAGATCCTCTGGGAACATTCGTACAGAACCGCCTTTTACGCCTACAACCTTGTCAAGAATTTCAAAAAGGACAATAATCTTCTGGACGACGTATATGTCGGGGGCATTCTGCACGATATGGGGAAGATCGTCTTCTCCAATGTTCACCCGGATCTTCTGAACAAGATAAAGAATTTCTGCGCCGAAAAAGGCATGTCGGCGTCGACCTTTGAAGACCTGGCGGCCGGCCTTAACCATGCGGAAATAGGGGCCCTTATCGCCGAAAAATGGAATTTCCCCGAAGGCCTTGTGGCTGCCATACGGTTTCACCACGATCCTGAATCGGCGCCCAAAGAAGCCCGGGGTCTTGTGGACACGGTGTATCTGGCAAACATGTTCTGTGAATATGAAACGGGCGATGTCACCTTCGATCAGTTCGAGACCTCAATACTGGAAAATTACGGCATCAATTCCAGGAAGCAGGTTGACGGCCTTCTTGAGCGTTTTGCGCAGGGATTCAGCAAGGAAAATCAGAAGTAAACAGGGCATGGGGAAAAAGATACGGGTGGGCATACTTGCCGGCGGCAGATCCGCGGAGCATGAGGTGTCCCTTCAATCCGCCAAAAATGTGATAGACGCTCTTGACAGGGATCGCTTTGAACCTGTCCTTATCGGCATTGATAAAAGCGGCCGCTGGCTTTTGCTTGATCCCGGCAACTTCCTCCTCAACGCGGATGATCCCAGGCGCATCAGCCTGCATCCTTCGGGGAATCCCGCGGCGCTGCTTCCCCATAAAGCGGGGATTGCTTCGGAAACGGGCGCTCCGGCGGCGGTGGATGTTATCTTCCCCATACTGCACGGCCCTTACGGCGAGGACGGAACGGTTCAGGGGCTGCTGAAGACGGTGAACATTCCTTTTGTAGGGCCTTCGGTCCTGGGTTCCGCCGCCGGTATGGACAAGGATGTCATGAAGCGCCTGCTCCGGGACGCGGGAATTCCCATAGGGAAATTTCTTGTCTTTTCTTCGCATGAAGAAGTCCCTTCATTTACAGAAGCCGCCGGGGTTCTAGGCAGCCCCGTTTTTATCAAGCCTGCCAACATGGGATCTTCGGTCGGTATTTCCAGAGTCTGTAACGGGGAAGAATACCGCTCCGCCCTTGCGGAAGCTTTCAGGTATGATACAAAAATTGTGATGGAGGAATATATCCGGGGCAGAGAACTTGAATGCGCCGTGCTGGGAAACAGGACGCCGCTTGCATCCCTTCCGGGTGAAGTAAAACCCGCCCGCGGCTTTTATTCCTACGAAGCCAAATACCTGGACGAAAAAGGGGCGGTTCTTGAAATTCCCGCCCGGCTCCCCGAAGAAACGGTGAGGGAAATACAGGCCCTTGCCGTTAAAACCTTTAAGGTGCTCTGCTGTGAAGGCCTTTCCCGTGTTGATTTTTTCCTGCGTGAAGACGGGACAGACGGCGGTTCTCCCCCGGACGGACGGCCGCGCCTTTTTGTCAACGAGATTAACACCATGCCGGGTTTTACCCGCATCAGCATGTACCCCAAACTCTGGGAGGCAAGCGGCGTTTCCTATACGGAACTGATAAGCCGGCTCATTGATTTGGCAATGGAGCGTTTTGAAAGCGAACAGTCCCTCACAACCAGCGTTGCCCCCTGATGCCGTTTGATGAAGAGATGCGGAGGCTGCCTTTGTTTTCCCGCTTAACGCTCCGGTTCCGGCCTGAGCCCCGGAAGGTCCCATGCTTTGGGGATCTTTACCGGCATGCCTCTTGAATCCACAAAGGCCCAGGTAACTTTGGCGGATGCAAGGAGATCGGCGTCACGCCATATTTCCTGTGTTATTATCCCGCTTACCGCTCCTTTTTTTACGGGCCATGATTTGATGACGAGTTTTTCATCGGCAAGCGCGGGCTTTTTGTAGTCTATTTCCACCCGCGCCACATAAACCCCGTAGCCCGCCCTGATCGCGGCAGGGTAATCGAAGTTAACCGCTTTGAGAAATTCGTAACGGGCATATTCCAGGTAATTGAGGTAATTGGCGTTATTCACATGGCCGTAACTGTCGCATTCATAGGTACGGACCGTTAATACACATTCCGTAATCATGATTTTTCAGTATACACCATCCCTTGCCGGTGTTCAATAATGATGATAGCATGACTGCCATGTTCAAATTTTGTCCGTCCTGTGCGTCGCCTGAAATAAACTTTGAGCGGAACAAATTCCGCTGTTCTTCCTGCGGTTTTGTGTATTACCATAACACCGCGGCCGCTACTGCCTGCGTAGTGCGGATTCCGGGGGCCGGGGACGGCCCTGCCGGGGAAGAACGCATCCTTTTTCTTGTCCGGGGAAGAGAGCCCGGCAGGGGCAAACTGGATCTTCCCGGCGGCTTTGTGGACCCCGGCGAAGGCGCGCTGGAGGGACTCCGCCGGGAACTGAGGGAGGAACTTGGCTGGGAACCTCCCGGACCGTCTTCCGGGGACGGTTCGGGGCCGTTCGTTTTTCTTGCCTCTTTTCCCAATGTGTACCCCTACAGGGGCATTGTTTACAATACCTGCGATTTGTTTTTTACCGTCAGCGCTCCGGGGCTTTGCGAAAAAACCCTCGAAATTGAACAATCGGAGGTTCACGGCCTTCGTTTCCTGCGGCGCGGTGAAATCGATCCTGCCGATATAGCCTTTGACTCGGTGAAAAGGGCCCTTTCCGCCTATGACGCATGGAAAGATCGGGAGGGAAAACAGTCCCGAGGCGGCTAAACGGCCCCAAACGGCCCCTGGGAGCCTGTTGCACTTGTAGGTTTTTCCGGCACTTTGTGCCGGAAAAACCACAATTAATGGGCATCCTCACGCAGTTTGCAGGGTAAAAAATCGCCTTGCAGGCGATTTTTGGAGGTTTCATGCGTGAAGCGCAACAAACTGCTGGCGATGCGCCATGGATTTTTTGTCTTTCTTCCCTTATAATGGGGGCGTGGGCGATCTTCTTGTAAAAAACGGCCTTGTTGTTGCCGAAGAAAACGAATCCGTATGTGACATCTGGTGTTCCGGGGAAAAAATAATGCGCGTGGGGAAGGGCCTTGCGGGAGAAGTTCCCCCTGATTGTGAAACGATAGACGCTTCCGGCATGACGGTCATCCCCGGCGGCGTCGACGTTCATACCCACCTTAACCTTGATGTGGGCTTTACGGTGGCAAGCGACGACTTCTACACCGGGACCGTCGCCGCGGCTTTTGGGGGAACTACCTGCGTGGTGGATCATCCGGCGTTCGGCCCTGCCGGCTGTTCTCTGGATCATCAGATAAACAAGTACCGGGACCTTGCCGAAGGCCGGGCCGTTATCGACTACGGGCTTCACGGCGTGCTTCAGCATGTGGACGACGATGTCCTTTCGATGATGGAAAAACTCGCCGCGCAGGGGATCACAAGCTGCAAGGCCTACATGACCTACGCCTTCAAACTTTCCGACGCCGATCTCTTGCGCGTTCTGGAAAAGGCGAAAGAGCTTTCCGTGATGATCGCCGTACATGCGGAAAACGACGGGGTCATTTCCCTTCTCCGGGAGCGTTTTGTCCGCGAAGGAAAAACATCGCCCTCGTATCATCCCCTCTCCCGGCCCGCCGAATGCGAGGCCGAAGCGGTAAACCGCGCGATCCTCCTTGCCGGAATGGCGGGAGACGCCCCCCTGTACATCGTCCATCTGAGCAGCGCCCTGGGCCTTGAATATGTAAGGAGCGCCCGGACGCGGGGACAGAGGAACCTGTGGGCCGAAACCTGCCCCCAGTACCTTTTTCTTGACGACAGCCGCTACGGCCTGCCGGGGGCCGAAGGGCTCAAATACCTCATGTGCCCGCCCCTCCGCAAGAAAACGGACTGTGAAAGCCTCTGGAAGGGCCTTGAGGAAGACATAGACGCCGTCGCCACCGATCACTGCCCTTTCTTTTTTTCAACGCAGAAAACCGCCGGAAAAGACGGCTTTGCCGGATGCCCCTCGGGCGTTCCGGGCATAGAAGAACGCATCCCCCTTCTTTTTTCCGAAGGAGTGGCAAAAAAACGCCTCAGCCTCCGCCGTTTTACGGAACTCTGCGCCACAACCCCGGCGAAACTCTTCGGCCTGTACCCCCAAAAGGGCGTCATACGCGAAGGCGGGGACGCCGACATCGTGATCATCGATCCCGCCAAAAAGACCGTTCTTTCCAGGGCCGTCCTCCACGAAAACACCGACTACACCGCCTATGAAGGCTTTGAGGTCTCCGGCTGGCCCGTCTGCACCGTTTCGCGGGGGGAAGTCATTGTCCGAAACGGCACATTCCTGGGAAAAGCCGGCCGCGGCCGCTTTATACGGCGCCTTTGCCTTCCCCCCAAAAACGCCGATACATAAGGAGGGCGGTCCCGCGATTTTGAAACCGCGCCGGCAGTTTGCCGGAATCAAGGATTTTTTTGGATAAAACGCTATAGTATATGCAGAACATGCGAAAAAAAACGGCGCCCGGCGCCTTTTGGATTGCCGCCATACAACTCGCCTTTATATGCGTCCTCCCGGCCTTTGGGAGAGAATTCGAGTGGACGGGAGGAGCGGGGGATAACGACTGGGACAATTCCGGTAACTGGAATATCATAAGCGGGATGTGGCCGCCGACGGGGAGTCCCGGAACGGATGCTGACGATGACGATTATGTGACCATTGCCACAACTTTGTCAAGGTGGCCTGAATTCCCCACGGGTACAAGGTATTTTTATGAGTTAAGCATCGCGTCCGGCGCCCAGGCGGATATAAACAGCGCCGCGATTGTGATTGAAGCGAATCTGGATATTCAGGCCGCCGCTTCAGATGTCACCAACGCCGGGGCGCTCACTCTGACCGGCGCCGTCTCGCTGCTGCCGGTGCGTTCAGGCGGCGTTGCGTTTTCCGGCGTAACGGTCAACAAAACGTCCGGTGCGGTTCAGCTTCAGGATGATCTGAACATTACCGGTGATCTGACGATTACATCAGGCTCTTTGAATGCCGCCGGGCGCAATGTTATGCTTGCGGGAAACTTTGGTAACTCTGTCGGTACGGGCGGTTACACCGGAGGGGGGACGCTCACGCTTAACGGTACGGGTCTGCAGACCGTGGCGGCAGGTTCGGGAATCACACTTTCCGCCCTCTCGAAGACGGCGGGATCGGTTGCTTTTACCGGTACGCTTACTGTAAACAGCGCTCTTTCCCTGACCGTGCCCGTGAATCTGGGCGGGACGATCAATACCACCGGCGGCATAACGCTGGGAGCGGTAACGCTCACCGGCGCTTCAACCCTCAATTCAGGCACAGGCGCCATGAGCATAGCCTCCATAACCGGAAACACCCATGATCTTGCCCTGCGATCCTCCGGCTCGACGGGAACGATAACGGTGACGGGAAACGCAACGGGTCTGGGGGCGGTAACGCTGCACGCATCAGGCGATACGTTTCCGGCGGGACTGGTGCACTTTCAAAACGGCCTTGGCGCGGCTTCCCTTTCTGCCCACGGGGATGAGTACCCTGTTACACTGACCAGCGTGGCCGGGCAGCCGGTAAACATCACCGGATCGGCGACATTCGCAAACACCGGGGCGCTGACGCTTGACGGCACGGCAAACAACATAACCTTCGCCGGGGGCGTAACGGCGACCGCCCCTTCAAGTGTGACGGTAAGCGGGGCGGTAAACACCACAAGTCAAAATATGACGCTGGGGAATGTGACCCTTGCGGCAGCTACAACACTGTCGACGGGTACGGGCAGCGGGAACATAAGCATGGGCTCCATCACCGGAAGCGGCTATGATCTTGACCTTGTATCCCGCAGCGGTACAATAACGGTAACAGGGAGCGCCTCAAATCTGGGAACGGTAACGCTCCATGACAACAATGCCGGCTCAACCGGCGCGGTCACCTTTAGCGCCGGACTTGAGGCGAACACACTTGTCACGGTAGGACAGGGCCATGATATTACGCTCACGGGTCCGGTAAATATTACCGGATTGGGGATGACAACGTTCTCCAATACCGGAGCGCTTGAGATTTCAAACGCCGGAAGCGGGATAAATGTCGCAGCCTTCGCCGGGGGCGTAACGGCAACCGCCCCTTCAAGCGTGACGGTAAGCGGGGCGATCACCACCGCCAATAATATGACGCTGGGGAATACATCGGGACACAATGTGGCCCTTGTGGGGACCACGTCGCTGTCAACGGACGCGGGCGTGGGCAACGGGAACATCACGCTGGGCACAGTAACAAACGCCGCGTCGCAGGCCCTCACCGTTACCGCCGCCGGGACGGGGTTGTCGGGGGACATAGTAACCTTTAACGGCGCGGTTGGAAGCAGCGGTACGCCGCTTTCTTCCCTCTCCGTAACATCCACCGGTACGGTTAACTTTAACAACAACGTATTTACGTCGGGAACGGCCGGTTCCACAATACAAGTGACCGCCGTTACCATAACTGGAATACCGGCTGTGACACTTGCGGCAAGCGGTACGAATAACGACATAGAATTTACGGTCGATGAACTGCTGCTTGCGGGCGCGACAATAAACCCCGCCCGCAATTTTATTTTACGGCCAAGGACTACTTCAGGCGACATTGAATTCGGCGATACAAATAATTTTTCGCGTCCCATACATTATGACCCGGACTTTATTGTGACGAACCCCGCCACAACCACCGTTCAAATACAGGGCGGCGCCAGTCATATTCACGTGGCAACGGATTCGGCCATTCCCGACACTACGCCTCCCGATAACTATACCATTGAATATCCCCTGATGCTTGTAAGTTCATCCGGTATAACCCTTTACAATAATTATACGTCCGTGAACAAGATTACCATGGCAGG
>JAIROE010000131.1 GCA_031257715.1 Treponema sp.
GGAAGCAGAGGTCGATCACCTTTTCGCCCAGGCCGACAGCCTCGAATATTTGGGCGCCCCGGTAGGACCGGAGGGTGCTGGTCCCCATTTTGGACATCACCTTGAGCATTGCTTTGGCAAGGCCTTTAAGGTAGTTCTTTTCGGCGTGAACAAAATCGCCCGTTCTTCCGCCGTCAAAACTTCTGCATATTTCGGCAAGGACCGCCAACACGCCGTACGGCACAATCAGATCCGCCCCGTAACCGAAGAGGAGGGCGAAGTGCATAATCTCCCTTGGTTCCGCCGACTCGACAATGATCGACGCCTTCATGCGAAGGCCCCGTTCCATTAGGCCATGATGAACCGCACCGGCCGCCAAAAGGGCCGGAATTCCGCAACATCCCGCGCCGGGGGACAGTGCCTTGCGGTCGGAAAGGACAAGAAGGGACGAACCGGCCCTGACTTCTTCGGCGGCTTCGTCCGTCAGGCGGTCAAGCGCTTCCTCAAGTCCGCTCTTTTGCCCGTCCGTTTTTTCCGCTTCAAATACGGCGTCCAATACCGCGCTTTTGAACACGCCGGGATTAATCGCCAGAAGACGCTTCAGATCTCCCGGCGTCATGATGGGGTTGAGTACCTTGATCCTTCGGCAATGGGTTTCCTGTTCATCAAGAAGATTCCCTTGGGGACCCGCAAAACTGGTCAGGGTCATGACGAGATCTTCCCGTATGGAGTCGATGGGAGGATTCGTTACCTGTGCAAAAACCTGCTTGAAATAGGCGTATACCCGCTGGGGCCGGTTGGAGAAGACGGCGAGGGGGGCATCCATCCCCATGGAAGCGGTAGGCTCCTGTCCGCCCGCGGCCATGGGAATAAGAAGGTTTTCCCTGTCTTCGCGGGAATAGCCCTGAGATCTTTCCATAAAGAGAACCTGCCTGTCGTCCCGGAAAAGCGGATCATCCGTTTCAGGTTCGTACCTGTCTTGCTCGAGAACAGTCAAATTCCTTTTGATCCATTCGCCGTAGGGCTTCCGGCCGCATACGGCGCGTTTCACTTCCTCATCGGGAATGATACGTCCCTTCTCCATATCCACGAGGAGGAGTTTTCCGGGAAGGAGCCTTCCCTTGTACATTACCTCGCCTACAGCAAAATCCTGTACTCCGGTTTCCGAAGCCATTACGATCATGCCGTTCCGGGTAATCGTGTACCGCGAAGGCCGCAGGCCGTTCCTGTCCAATGTGCCTCCCACATAACGGCCGTCACAGAAAACCATGGAAGCCGGCCCATCCCATGGTTCCATGACGCAGGCGTGGTACTGATAAAAATTTTTGAGTTCATCCGGGATGGGATTCTTGTCGTTCCAGGATTCGGGGATCAGCATCATGAGGGCATGGGGCAGGCTGCGGCCCGACATGACCAAAAGTTCCAGCGTGTTGTCGAAGCTGGCGGAGTCGCTTCTTCCCGGTTCTATGGAAGGAAGTATGTCCTTGAGGTGCTCTCCGAAACGGGGATGGTCAAAGAGGGCTTCCCGGGCCTCCATCCAAAAGCGGTTGCCCCTTATCGTGTTGATTTCGCCGTTGTGGGCCACCATGCGAAAAGGCTGGGCCAGGGGCCAGTTGGGGAAGGTATTGGTTGAAAAACGGGAATGGACCAGCGCAACCGCCGTCGCCATGGTTTCATCACGGAGTTCAGGGAAATATTCCTTAAGCTGGGTGGACATCATCATGCCTTTGTACACGATGACGCGGGAGGAAAGAGACGGCATGTAGGCTTCTATCCCTTCGGTCCTGAGGATTTTCTCCAGTTTTTTCCTGAAAATAAAAAGCCGCAGTTCCAGATCGGAAACGTCGCCCTGTCCGGCCGCCGCGGCGCCCGCAGTCCCGTCCGCCAATACCAGCTGCTTGACCGCCGGTTCCGCGGCCCGGGCGATACGCCCGATAGCGCCGTTATTGACCGGTACATCCCTGCGGGCGGCAATCGTAAAATCCATTACTCCCGCAGTTTCTTCAATGGCCTTAAGGATACTGTGGGCATGATCGCCGGCCATGGCGTCATTCGGGCCGGGAAAGAAAATCAGCCCCGTCCCGTAGGAACCGGCCGCGGGCAGGCCGGGAATGAGCCTTTTGTAAAAATCATGGGGAATTTGAAGCAATACCCCCGAACCGTCGCCCGTCTTGTTATCGGCGCTTTCGGCGCCCCGGTGCTCCATCCGCTCCAGAACTTCAAGGCCCCGCTTGAGAATACCGTGGGATTTACAGCCCTTTATATCCGCGACAAAACCTATGCCGCAGGAATCATGTTCATCCTCCGGCCGGTACATGCCCCGGGATGAACCGGTACACATAAACTTGTTGAGGGTACACTGATCTCCCTCCTGGTGATCGCCCATCATGACTCCTTAAGGATCATACGCCGGATTACCGCTGTCGAACGCCCGCATCGGGTGCGGTGGATCGTATAAATTTATACAGGAAGCGTGGTTTTTATGCAACCGATTGAACAGGGTGCCGCGGTTTGCATTGACATGCAACACGGGGGGCATCAGGGCTCCTGCATTTACATTTGTCCCCGGAAGGGTAAAATAAGCATATCCTTGGGAGGGGATACTATGGACATAGGCGGATTGACCCAAAAGATCAAGGAAATACCGGATCCCCGGCGGGCATGGGGAAATATACGGCACAAGCTGGAAGATATATTGGTGCCAGGGCTGGCGGCCTTTCTGTGCGGCGGGGAAGATTTTGAGGATATGGAGCACTTCGGCCTGTCGCGGGAGCAGGAACTGAGGACGTTTTTGGAGTTACCCCACGGGATACCTGATGAAA
>JAIROE010000148.1 GCA_031257715.1 Treponema sp.
CCACCTACCAGGGATCGGGGCAATTGCTCCTGAAAGATTTTCAAAAACAAAACGGATTTCCCACTGCCGAGTTTTGCACCGGAGACCAGATTGAAAAAGCATCCGGGTTTTCGGGGGAAAAAATCTACATCAAGAAAGGGGCAAAGGGCATAACCCTCAATTTCCAGGTAGCGGGGGAACAGAAAAGCATCCGCCTGTTTAACATCGCCCAGGTTCACAACCCCGAACTGATACGGGCCTACGCGGATCACCGCGCCCGGGAACGGGAAACCTACCTCAAGGAAAAATACAAGGAAAACTACCGTCCCAAAATAAATGAGACCGGTAAACCTCCTGTCTCCTGCACATCCTCTGATCCTGATGTGTACCTAGGTGAATATTTGGCGGCCCTTACCGAAGGCAGAAAATTTAAAGTCAGCCCTCACCTGGCGGAAGAATTCAAACAGAAAACAAAGGATTTTATCTTTGAGCGGAACCCCGAAAATCATATTAACCCATTCAACCTGAACCGCCTGGGCAGCAAGGCAAACTACCTGTGCAAACAAATCCTTGGTGAAATCCGGGAAACGCCCCAACCGGAAATCCAGGGAGCGCCGAAGAAGGAACAGCGCCGTCCGTCTCCCGGAAAATACGCTCCTTCCATGGAACGGTGATACGGACAGAACCGTATCCGCAATAAAGGAAGGACGCTGCTTTATGAAAGTTTCGACCGTCATGAACGTCATGCCCCGCTATACCGGTCATCATTGGCTTGAGGATCTGCGTGTGCTGGCGGAACAATGCTACCAATCACATACCATCCCTTTTGCCGGGGAACTGCCGCTTCCCGAAAATAGCAACATCACCCGGAACATACCGGGAGGCGGCATCAACACGCAAAAACTCGAATTGCAGGCCGCCTGTCTCGGCATGGAACGGCTGGCCTGGATATTCGGGGCTGACGCCGAATATATCGGGCTTACGCTTAAAAACAATGAACCGGAAACGGAATATCTGGTTTCCGGTCAGGGCAGTTTTTATCCGGTTCTATTACTTGCCAACATCAAGGGAAGAAAGCCGGAACCGCTGGACGCCCAATACGCCTATTTTATCGACCAGTTTACCGAAACCAGCATTACCCGTTGCGCGACAGCTTTCAATCAGGAATTAACCGATGGAAAAGAAAACAGCGGTGAATCCGTCCTGAAACGGCGTTCTTTCATAGCCCGGCATATCCTCTATTCACTTCAGGAATATGACAGCGGCCTTTCCAGTAAAGATATGCAAGGGCAAAACATGAAACACATCCGGGAAAACAGCGAACCGGGAACATCCGGTTTTATTAAAGCCCGAAGCGCCTATCAGTCCCGCACAAAACATCTAAGCCCTGCCGGGAAAACAATCTTTAACCGTATCCGCACTTATCTTGAAAAACAGAAAACGGCGGGAAAATATTTTTCCGGCGATAATTCCGGTTCCCCGGAGGCGGTGTATTCCGCTTTTCAATCCCTTTGGGAAAACCCGTCTTCCCTTTCAAAAATATGGTTTGACGCCCACGCATTTACCCGGAGCCTTACCGCCAGTCAATTCGGGCCGGAGCCCCTGTCCGCCATAAAAGCGGGAATACAACACCGGAAGGAAGCCGATCATGACCGGTAACACTCAGCGGGCGTTTATCGCCGCCAATGACTTTTTTACCAAAGCAACGCTTCCCTTCGGCGCGGGCGTCATTGCCGAAACAACAGAACAGGCCGCGCAGACACGGAGCATCCGGCAGCCTTCCTTGCGGACAAAACGCCAATGGTATCATATCCTGATACCGGCAACGGAATATTTTTTTCATCTCCACCTATCGTTACAAGAACAGCCTTACCCGGTACTGCACAGCCTTTTGTCTCAAAACCCTTTCCGCTTTGTTTTATGACGAGTTTACCCGCTTCAAATGGCAGCTTGCCGCCTTTGTGAAAGACAAGACGGAAGTAGAAAAAGCGCGTATCACCGGCCTCGAATCAGTTTCTTTCTTTCATAAAAAACGGGAGCTGCTGTTGGCGCTTCCTTTGGGCGATTCCTTCGTTTCCCTGCTTACCGACCGTACCGCAAACAATTGTGGAGACGTTATTACTTCATTTTTTAATTATCTGGGAATAGCCGGAATTCAATTTACCGATTCCGGAGAAACACGGTTTCTAATTTTTAACGCCGGAAAAAGCGTTACCATCACCGCGATTCGCCGGGAAAAGAAAATATACCGGCAAGGAGAAAACCTTGAATAACTATAATGCCGCTTTGAACGACTTGAATTCGGTTTTACTGGAAGGGACGCTGACCAGGGACCCGGAACTTTCGCAAGACGCAAATGGCCGACCCCAATGCCTTTTGCTTATCACATCGGACCGGTATCTCCGCCGGGAAAACAGTATGGAAAAACAGACTACCGGGATACACGTCTATACGAAGGGTAAAATGGCCGAACAGTGTATGCGCCTCTTTCGCGCAGGAAGAAAAATCAGAGTTGTCGGCTGTTTGCAGGCACTGAGCGGGAAAAACGCCGAAGGCCGGGATATGTCGCGGTTGGTTATTGACGCTGAACACTTAGAAGTAAAATCGGAAATAACAAAGAAACAGGAAAGAGAACCGTCCATTGATTTCTTTTTCCGGTAACAGCCCAAAACGGCGCTTCACAAGAGGGATTACTTAATGGCGGGAGAATTACAACCATTACTCTTTGATTTTACCGATTTCATTGAAACGGCTCAAACCGTTACTCCCGCAAAGCCGCTTTCCCTTCCCCCGCGTGAAACGGCCGGTAAAGAAATTTCCAATATGCCGGAACCGGTTATTTTCCCCGCTGTTAAAACATTCCGTCCCTATGGAGCCTGGGTAAACTTTAACCACCGTCTTACGGCTACGGAACGGAATAATCTCAATAACCAAGCCGCCGCCTTATTGGAAAAAGATGCGGCTTCTCTTACCGCCGGGGAAAAAGACATCCTCCGTTCATACTCAGGCTGGGGCGGGCTTGCGGCCTCTAATGAACGGGGCGTCCTCTATGATTATTACACCTCTCCGCCCATTGCGGACATGACCTGGCGGCTCCTCAATAGAATAAGCCCCATCCCCAAAGGTTCCCGCGTCCTCGAACCTTCATGCGGGACCGGCGTGTTTTTTGAGACCGCCCCGGAAGGGCTTATCCTGCACGGCATTGAACTGGACAAACGCACCGCCGAGGCAGCACAGCGTATTCATCCTAACGCAATCATACAAAACATGAGTTTTGAGGCGTATAACCTGGCCCACCGGGACATTTTAAAACAGTTTGATTATATCATCGGAAATATCCCCTTCGGGGACCGGACGCTTGCAACCGCGTTTCTGGATATGCGGGAGGAAAAATCCCTGGACCGGTATTTCATTTCCCGCGCCCTGGACAACCTGGAACCCCTGGGGGCTATGGCCCTTATCGCCCATTCGGGAATCCTCGCCAACAAAACCAACGAGGAATGGCGGCTGGATATTTCCCGGAAAGCCCAATTTATGGGGGCCGTCAAACTCAACGACCACAGTTTCCATCATTCCCATTCGGCCATCCAGCCGGACATCCTTTTCTTCAAAAAACATCCCGCCGACATAGAACAGCGCCTGTCCGCCCTTCCCTATGACGCGATGAGAAAAACCGTATTCGGCCAATGGGCGCTCAATGATTACGACTATTTTAAAATAAAACCACATCATGTGATGGGGCAAATCAGCGAAGGGACCGGGCAATGGGGGCACGATGAAATAAAAGGCACGGTTACCCAGGACGGCATTAACGCCATGATAGCCGCTTTTGTTCCCGAAGTTTCGTTTACCGCGCAGTATCAGGAAGCCAGGGCGGAATTCCCCATTCCGGAACAGAGAGAAGCAAAAGAATACCTTAACCTGAACAAAGAAGAACAGGACGCGGCAGCGGACAAAAAACTGCTTGCCGGAAGCGTCAAAACATCTGATGAATCGGTATATGTTTTAAGCGGTGATTTCCGCTGGATACTGACGGTCAAGCATAACCCGTCACTGGCGGAACGCCTTGACGCTATCCAGGCCATGAGCGATACCGTCAGAGCAATCCGGCTGAATATGCGGCAGGGCGGAACTCCCGAAGGCTTGCAAACGGCGGTGAAAGAAATGCTCGCCGCCTATCAAACCAGGTATGACGTTTTGCCGAAAGACGACGGCTTTATATCGCGTTTTCTCAAAAACAACCCGGCTGTGTCAGGCGTATATGAGGCTTTTATCGACGCTGACGCCGGCATCCTCAACAAACCCAATCTCTATGACCGTAACGGCAAACTGGTCTTCGGCCATAATGAAGCGGTCAACGCGCTTGAGCATATCCAAAAGCGGCTTGAGGAGGGCACGGAAGAAACGATACGGAAACTGTTCCCCGAAACCGCCAGCAGCCTCATTGCCGAAATGTACGCCAACCCCGATATTTTTCTTACCCCCGGCGATGTCTGGCAGCTCCGGGAGGATTTTATATCCGGCAACTCCTGGGAGAAAATTGACGCCCTCTCCGCCTGCCTGGAGCATGAACAGGACCAGGGGAAAAAAGAGAAAATCCTCTACGGAAAAGCGGAACTGGAGAAAGCCGCGGGCTGGGTCCCTATTGAGGAAGCAGATTTTTCCCCTCATTCCTCCTGGATACCCGAATATGTGATCAACCGCTGGGTAGGAGATAGGGACGGCCTTGACCGCTCTTCCCTGATCCTTGACGGCAGAATCTCGAAAAATGAAGAAGGCAAATGGGGGATACGATATACCGAAGACACAACCAAGTATGACAGGCAGTGGAAAAAATATCCGATCTATAAAGGCCAATGGTATGACCTGGCGGACGAACTCATTTATTACCTGAATATGCAGAAACAGCGCAGCAAGTATACCGACACCGAAGCCTACGCGCAGGATATGAACGACAGCTTCAAAAACTATATCGCCAACCATAAAGACTTCCGGGACGAACTGGAACAGAAATACAACCGGATATTCAACACCGAACTCTCCGGGCCAGTAAAGACCTATCCGGTGTACCTTGAAGGGTGGCGCACCCAATCAAAAACACTCAAAGACCACCAGTGGCAATCCATCCACCACCTCTACCGCCAGGAAAAAGGTATTTCCGCATTGGGGACCGGTTTCGGCAAAACCCTTGCCGCCACGGCCCTCCACGCCTTATTAACCCAGGAAGGGAAAATTAAACGGGCCTGGTTCCAGGTCCCCAATAACAAAATAAAAGACTGGGTAAAGGAAATTCATGACGTATTGCCCAACCGGAAAGTCGGCTTTGTGGACCCGGAGACGCGCGGGTATTCCAGCCGCGACACCCGCTACGCCCTGTACCAGCGGCTTGCCTCAAGCGAATATGACATTTTCCTTCTGCCCGAAAGCGCCGCCAGCGAGATACAGCTAAACCCCGAACATGACCGCGAGGTAACCAGCCAGGTTTTCTCATAGCACCTGGTTGAATAGTCC
>JAIROE010000160.1 GCA_031257715.1 Treponema sp.
GACGGCAAAAACAGCCGCCAGGGTGCCTGCGTGAACCATGATGTCGAAAAAAAGGACGGGCGTGGTGATTCTGAAAATTTTCTGCAAAAGAACGAGGTGTCCCGAGCTGGATACAGGCAGGAATTCGGTTATGCCCTGTACAGCCCCAAGTATGATGGCGGTGATAATGCTCATGTTTTACTCCCCGCTTACAGTACCTGTATTGGCGGCCCCTGTTCAAGACCGGTTGTTTTTGTATGAGGAGCCGCAGGCAGGGCAATGTCTCCAGCGGGGCCGGAAAGAAAGATTGTTCAAAAATTGAACAACTTTTCCTTTATCCGGTTGTAATCAAAATCAAAATATGCTATGCTGTGTGCAGCCGTATTTTACGGCGGCAAACAATCCGGCAAGCCTGTTTCGGCGGCGGCCGGGTTATTCAGATGTGGCTTTGCCTTGTTCCATTTCAGGATGGAAAAGGTTTTGTTTTGTCCATAAAGTGCCGAAGGTTTTCCCCTTGATATGTCTGCAAGATCTCTACAAGTCCTATCCCATGGGCCGTATCAGCGTAGACGCCCTTAAAGGGATCAATCTGACCCTTGAACGGGGGGATTTTATCTCCGTCGCGGGGCCTTCGGGTTCGGGGAAGACCACCCTCATGAACATTCTGGGGCTTATTGACAGGCCTACAGGGGGAAGGGTCCTGTTCGGCGGCAGAAATACTTCCGGTCTGGGCAGGCGGGAGCTGACCCGCATGCGCCGGGACCTCATCGGTTTTGTGTTCCAGTCTTTCAACCTTCTTCCGGTTTTAAGTGTCTTTGAAAATGTAGAGCTTCCCCTGGTTATCGCAAAAAAAGGGGGGAGCGGAAAGGAAAGGCGGGAACGTGTGGAAAGCCTGCTTGAAGAGGTTGGGCTTGCGGACCGGAGGAAGCATCTTCCTTCGGAACTCTCCGGGGGACAGCAGCAGAGGGTCGCCATAGCGCGGGCGCTGGTGACGCAGCCGGAAATCGTCATCGCCGATGAGCCTACCGCCAATCTCGATTCCGTTACCGGGGAGCGCATTCTGGAATTGATGAAGAAGGTGAACGGGGAAAACGGGACCACCTTCATTTTCTCGACCCATGATCCGGACATCTGGGAAATGGCGGATCATGTGATTTTCCTCAAGGACGGCGCGGTTGAGTCGGACCGGCGAAAAAAAACCGGCCCCGGAAAACAGGCCGCGGGATGATCGTTCTCCTTGTCTTCAGGAATATCGTCAGAAATAAAAAAAACAGCCTCATTATCGTTCTGCTTATTACGGTAATCACCTTTCTTTTTTTTATCGGAAACAGCCTTATCGGCAGATCGGAACGGAGCCTTCGTGAGGCTTTTGTGGACAGTCTTACCGGCGATGCGGTGATCCAGAAATCGGGCGATATTATCATGAATCTCTTTGGAGCCAATACTCCCGTTATCAACGAATACTTTACGATTCCCATGCTGCCCGCCTATGACGCGGTCATGGAGGTGATTCGGGAGGAACCAGGAATTACCGGCATCACGAGTCAGGTTTCCTGCAGTGTGTATCTTGATCTTGGCGGTGTCCGTGAGCCGGCCCTTCTGGCCGGGGTTGATGCGGACACGTACTTTTCCTTCTTTGAAGGAATACGGCTGGAGGAGGGGCGCTTCCCGGTTTCCGGTGAATACGGCGGCATAATCACGTCGGAAAGGGCGGACCGCATCGCCGAAAAGACCGGAACCCGTCCCGCAGCCGGAGATCCCATGCTGTTTACCTCCGCGGGAAAGACGGGTTTCAAGCTGCGGGAAATACCCCTCATCGGCATTTTTAGTTACCGGAATCCCGGCCAGTTTATGAATGAGGTGATCCTTGCCGATCCCCAGACGGTCCGGGTCCTTGCCTCCATTCAGGTGGCTTCTTCAGATGTTGCCGTTGGTGAAGAAGCCCTGGATCTGCTGGATGTTTCTGTGGACAGGCTCTTCGAAGAAGACCTCTTTGGAGACGGCTTTTCCGGTGACGGCGCGGAAAACGCCGGAATTGCCGCCGGTTCCGAGGAGGGCCGTGCGGACGGAGCTTTTTCCGCCGGCGCCCTGATGTCTTTCCTGGGTGCATCGAAGGGAGAAAGCGCCCCGCTCGTAGGGGGAGACTGGAATTTTATCATCCTGAAATTCAGAAGGGGGATTTCCGCTTCGGCGGTTATCGGTTCCCTCAACAAAAAGCTTGCCCCATACGGCGTCCGGGCGGTAAACTGGCGCATGGCCGCCGGAACTTCGGCGATCATCATGCTGATGGTGCAGGCCCTTTTCAATTCCGGAATGTTTCTGGTCAGCGTGGCGGGGATCATTGCGGCGGCGAATATCCTTTTGATAGCGGTTTTCAGGCGGACCAGGGAGATAGGGACCCTCCGGGCAATGGGTGCGGAAGACGCCTATATACGCGGTCTTATCCTTGGTGAAAACGGACTCCTTGCCGCCGCCGCCGGCATTCTGGGAATATTTGCCGGTCTGGTATTTATCCGTTTCATCAATTTCCTTGATCCGCATATTCCCAACGCCCTCATTGCGTCCCTTCTGGGAGGGGAAACGGTAAATCTGGTTTTTATTCCCGGCATGGCTGCCTTTTCCCTTGCGGCGGCGGTGGCGCTGGGGTTTGCCGCTTCCCTGTATCCGGTGGAAACGGCGGTACGCATAGATCCCGTGGAAGCGGTGCGGCAGGGCTGAATGATAAAAAGCATTAAAATACTCGAACTTGCCGCGACATATCTGTACCGTTACCGCCGGCGCTATTTTTTCCTTTTTCTGGCCCTGGTGTTCGGTTTTGGCATCGTGACGGTCATTATCGCGGTAAAGGACGGGATGTACGGGAATGTGTATAACAGCTCGCAGTCCCATTACGCCGGAGACATAGTTGTTTTGGGGGTCGTTCGTAATTATTTGCAGTCCCAGCGCATGAGCGCCGAATATGCCGCCGCCTGCGTGCGGGCGGCGGAGAATGCCCGGCTTGATTTTGACCGCGTGGTAAAGAGGACCAGTTTCAGCGAACGGGGAGTTCTTTATTTTAACGGCGCGGCGGTAAATCTGAAATATGTTACCGGGGTTGACTGGGAAGCCGAAACGTCTTATTTCAGCGGTCTTGACTATGCGGGGGTTCCCTTTTCGCCCCCCGGAGGAGACGACGGCATCGTACTTTCGGCTCCGGTAGCCGAAATACTGGGCGCCAGGGGGGGGGACAGCGTCACCCTTGAGGTCCTGACACATACAGGGCAGAAGAATACCGCCCTGTACATTGTGTCCGCCGTGGTAAACGATTTTACCATCTTTGGCTACTATAAGGCT
>JAIROE010000166.1 GCA_031257715.1 Treponema sp.
CGGACAGACCTTGCATTTTCTTAGTCTTTAGGCTGCGAAAATGCGATTTTGAGGTAGTCGCGGCATAAATGCCGAGTCCATAATGTGTCCACATTATAGACAGACACTAAATAACGCACAAAAGAAACCGGCGTATCATCCGCGCGCTATATTCGTCCACGCTGTCCGGTCAATTCAAGGTAGGCAAGGCGGGCAAGGCCGAATCCCGCGTTTTTGGTAAAGTCTTTCGCGTATTCGTCGTAGAGCATGTCCTCATACATCTTTCCGGCAAAGCCTTCATTGATCAGCCCCGATTTCTGTATCGTATTGCGCATACCCGCAAGGAGATTTTTTACAAGGAATGTTTCAAGAGCCTCGCACTGTTTGTAAAGTTCGCTGTCCCTGTCCACAACGGCCGCATCCCCGCGGGATACCCCCAGGTCCGCCTGGGCCCGGGGGAGGGTTCTTTGGTATATTCCGGCGAAATCCGCGCTGTTGTTAACTTCCCCCTTATTCATATCAAGAGAATTGCCGCGACCGGCGTAAGAGGCAAGGCGCTCCGCGGCCGGAGGAAGCGCCCCGTCCACGTATACGGAAGCCGGACCATTCAGGGTCATCGGATATCCCCCTCATGCATCATCATCTCCCCCTTACCTTTTCAGCGTGGTGGCTGTTCCCAGCATGTTGTCGGTGGTCTGTATGGTCCTTGAATTGAATTCATAGGCGCGCTGGGCAACGATAAGATTCACCATTTCGCGGACTATCGACACGTTGGACATTTCAAGATACTTGTGCTCAATCTGGCCCATCCCCTCATAACCGGGCCGTCCGGGAATGGGGTCTCCCGAAGCCTGGGTAACCTTGAAGAGATTTTCCCCCACGGCGGTAAGGCCTACCGGATTGGGAAAACGGTACAGTTCAATCTGGCCCACGTCTATTGGCTCATCCGGATTGGGCCCTGCTCCCACCTTGACCGTAACCCTGCCGTCCTTTGACACGGTAATTGTTTCGGGAAGAAAATTCTCGGGCATGATGATATCGGGCAGAACCCAGTAGCCGTTGGAGGTAACCATGCGGCCGTCCATGTCAACCTTGAAATTCCCGTTTCTCGTGTAGGCCCAGCTTCCATCGTACATCTGTATGCGGAAAAAACCTTCCCCCATTATCGCCATGTCGGTCGGAGCATCGGTGGCCTGGGGAGAACCCTGACTGAATATGCGCTGCGTATCGGCAAGTTTGACGCCGTGTCCCATCTGTATGCCCACAGGAACGACGGTATCCTCAGTCGCCGGAGTACCCGCGACCTTGACGGTCTGGTAAATGAGATCCTCAAAATCGGCCCGCATCATCTTGTAACCGTGAGTATTCACGTTGGCAAGATTATTTGAAATGGTGTCGATATTGGCCTGCTGGCCTATCATGCCGCTTGCCCCTGTCCATAAACTCCGTACCACCGTATGTCTCCTTGTATATGCCGTTCCGGGTTTTTTCAGCCGAACCTGACAACCTGATTGATCAGGGTTCCCAGCATGGAATCTTCGGACTGTATGACTTTTTGATTGGCTTCATAAGTCCTGTTCACTTCTATCATCTGAACCATTTCAATCACGGGATCGACATTCGAGGCTTCCACAAAACCCTGAAGCACCATGGGCCGCCTTCCGGCCTCCATGATGACGGCAGGCCCCGAAGTTTCCGATTCCCGGTACAGGCTCGATCCCTGTTTTTCAAGGTAACGGTCTATGTCGAATTCAACCAGTTTAAGGGTATCCAGAAGAGCCGTTTCTTCCCATGTATTGTTTTCACGCGAGATCACAAGAGCCGGATCATCGGCATACGCCGCGTTGATCCAGACGCGGCCGTCCTTGTCTATCTGAAAATTATTCGCCTTGACCCTGACGGGCCCTTTTTCCCCAAGAACCGGATAACCTTCCTTGGTTTCAAGATAACCTTCCTTTCCAAGCTGAAAGGAACCGTTGCGGGTGTAGCGTTCTCCCCACGGGGTGGCGACGGTGAAAAAACCCCTGCCGTCAAGGGCGACATCAAAATCGCTTTGGGTTTCCTTCATGGCCCCCTGGGAAAGATCGGTGTAGAGTTCGTTGAGTTCAACGCCGGTTCCGATTTTTCCGATGATGGGCGCCGCGTCGGCCGAGCCGAATGGGTGACGATACACCCCGTCGTCGTCCGTCCGTCTTAAAAGCAGCTGGGGAAAAGTCTTGAACGCCGTCATGTCCCGCTTGTACCCGTCGACATCCACATTCGCCAGATTGTTCGCCACCGCGTCAAGCCGCCATTGCTGAGCCTGCATACCGCTGGCGCCGGTAAACCATCCTCTGATCACTGAAGCCTCCGTCCGTCCTTATTTAGTATCGGCAAAGCCGGTGGCGGGATTAGCGGAGAGTTGCCCGGAAACGAAAGGACGGATATGATAAACCATGCGCCAATCAGTTTCACCCGGCCTTTCCCGGCGCGGTAAAACATTCTGGAAAGGGGAGGGAGCCATTCTGCTGTGCGCCCTCTTCTGGAGCACCTCCGGCCTTTTCATCAAGCTCCTGGACTGGCATCCGGTTGTCATTGCGGGAACGCGAAGCTTTGTCGCCTTCCTTTTTATGCTGGCGGTGCGTTCCGTCTTTCCCCCGAAAACGGGCGGCAAAAACACCTTCCCGTTCTGGGCCGGGGCCGCCTCCTACACCCTTACCATGCTGACTTTCGTCACCGCCAACAAAATGACCGCGCCGGCCAACGCGATCATGCTGCAATACAGCGCCCCGGTCTGGGCAGGCCTTCTGGGGTGGATCTTGTTGAAGGAAAAGCCCCGCCGGGAACACTGGGGTGCGCTGGTTTTGGTAATGGCGGGCATGGCGCTTTTTTTCGGGGACGGACTTAAGGGCGGGTCCTTCGCCGGAGACGCCCTCGCGGTGTTTTCAGGGATCTCTTTCGGCGCCCATTCGGTCTTTCTGCGTATGATGAAGGACGGAAGCGCCCGGGACAGCCTGCTTATGGCCCATGCCCTCTGCGCGGTTTTCTGCATTCCCCTCGTTTTCCTTTACCCTCCCGCCCTTTCCGTCTCGACGGTACTGCCAATGCTCTTCATGGGAGTAGTACAGATAGGGATGGCTTCCATTCTCTTTTCCTACGGAATCAAACGGATAAACGCACTGGAGGCCATGCTGACCGCGATGCTGGAGCCCGTCTGCAATCCCGTATGGGTATTCGCGGTTACCGGAGAGAAGCCCTCCCTGAGGGCCGTTCTGGGCGGCATCATCATCATCGCGGCGGTAGCCGCTTCGTCGATCATCGGGAAAAGGCGGACGGCTCTACAGTATGAGCATCGCGTCGCCGTAGCTGAAAAAACGATAGCCTTTCCGGACGGCTTCGGCGTAACTTTCAAGGATAAAATCCAGCCCGGCAAAGGCCGCGACAAGCATGAGTAATGTCGAGCGCGGGGTGTGGAAGTTGGTGAAAAGGCCGTCCGCCACATTAAAGCGGCAGCCGGGATACAGAAAGAGCGACGATGTTCCTTCCCCCCGGCGTATGCGGTTTCCCTCCCAGGCGCTCTCCAGCGTGCGGACGCTGGTGGTTCCCACGGCGATGATCTTTTGGCCGGCGGCCTTTGCCCTTTCTATTTTGAGGGCGTTTTCTTCATCAATAACGAAACTTTCCCCGTGCATCACATGATCTTCAATATTGTCCGTCCGTACCGGCAGAAAAGTCCCCGGTCCGACATGGAGGGTGACGAACGCGCTTTGTACGTCCTTTTCCGCGAGCCGGGCAAGAAGGTCTTCGGTAAAGTGAAGTCCCGCAGTGGGCGCCGCGGCGGAACCGGGAAAACGGGCGTATACCGTCTGGTAGCGCTCCTCATCAAGAGGGACGTCTTTCCGCCTGATGTAGGGCGGAAGAGGCATGTGCCCCCACCTGTCAAGCCATGAATCACCGGCCGGTTTCTCAAAACGGAGGAAGCGGAATTCGCCCGGATTTGATCCGGCCGGATCGAATCCGGTATCCGCCCCGAAAGGCCCTTCCCCGATAATTTCCGCCCGGTTTTCACCGCCGAATAGATAATGGCTGCCGGGCCTGTGCCGTTTGGCCCGCTTCACCATGGCCTTCCAGGTATAACCGTCAATCCTCCCGACAAGGAGAAATTCGGCGGCAGCCCCCGTTTCTTCGGAAATCCCCAAAAGGCGGGCCTTGCGTACCTTTGAGTTGTTAAACACCAGAAACGGCTTCGGCCCCGGAACGGCGCAAAGTATGCCGGGGAGATCCTCCACCATGGCATGACGCAGGGAATGATCCGCCCTGTCCAGCACCATGAGGCGGCTCCCGCCCCGCGTCCGGGAGGGATACTGGGCGACAAGATGTTCGGGAAGATCGAAGAAAAAATCGCCTGTCTTCATCTAAAAGAGCGTCCCGCTTTCCCGCCGTTCAAGGTTGAGGTGTTCGTAGGCCAGGGCGGTTACGGTCCGGCCGCGGGGGGTACGCTGGATGAGGCCCGCCTGTATGAGATACGGCTCGTAATAATCCTCAAGGGTATCGGCTGTCTCACCCACGGAAATGGCAAGTGTCTCGGCGCCTACAGGCCCGCCCCCGTAGCGTTCGATGATAATTCTGAGGATCTCCCGGTCATGCCGTTCAAGGCCAAGCCGGTCTATTTCCAGCCGTCCCAGCCCTTCCCGCACCAGTTCTTCCGTGACGCACTCCGCCCTGCCGACCTGGGCGAAATCCCTCATGCGGCGGAGAAGCCGGTTCGCCACCCGGGGCGTTCCCCGCGCCGATTTGGCAAGCAGCAGGGCGGCCCCGCCGTCTACCCGGACCTTGAGTATGCCCGCCGAGCGGCGTATGATGGCCTCCATGTCGGCGTCTTCATAAAAGGAAAAACGGCAGGTAATGCCGAAACGGCTTA
>JAIROE010000278.1 GCA_031257715.1 Treponema sp.
GAGGCTTCCTGTGTGCTCGGCGCAAATGACGAGCCGGTAACAATACGGCAGAACGAACTGGCAGCCATAGAAAAAGCCTTTGAACTGGGCCTTGTGATCCCCCGCCCTCCCCGTGTCCGCAACAGAAAGAAAGTCGCCGTGATAGGGGCAGGCCCCGCCGGACTTGCTGCCGCGTATTACCTTAACCGGGCGGGATTTACCGTTACCGTGTTCGAGGCGGATAAAAAGCCCGGCGGTTATCTCCGTTACGGCATCCCCGATTTCAAGCTGGACAAGAATTTCATAGACAGACGAATGCGGCTCATGGAAGCCGAAGGAGTGATCTTCAGCGTCAATACCCGTATAGGCAAGGCCCGTTACGGTTTCGGATCGACAGGCTCGGATGGGAAAGCGGGCGCTTCGGACGGCGCCGCGGCCTGCATCGAGGCAAAATCGCTCGAAAAGGATTTCGATCTTGTCCTCCTTACCATAGGGGCAAGGGAACCCCGGGACATAGCCATACCCGGCAGGGAAAACACGGGAATAGTTCAGGCGCTGGATTATCTTTCGCTGCAAAACCGTGTCCTTGGCAGCGAGGATACGGGTTTCCCTCCTATTACCGCCTTTGGCAGGCGGGTGGTGGTGATAGGCGGCGGCGACACCGGCTCCGATTGCGTGGGAACGGCAAACCGCCAGGGGGCGCTTTCCGTCACCCAGATCGAGGTACTTCCAAAGCCTCCGCCGCACAGATCCCCCGAAGAGCCATGGCCCCTCTGGCCCAAAGTGCTCAAGACTTCAAGTTCCCACCTTGAAGGAGGCGAACGGCTCTGGTCGGTCAACGCTACCGCTTTTAACGGTAAAAACGGCGCCGTTGATTCCATCACCGCGTGCCGCGTCGACTGGACACAGAAGGAAGACGGCGCCTGGATAATGAAGACGGCGCCCGGATCGGAATTTACACTGGGCGCCGATCTCGTGCTCCTTGCTATGGGCTTTACCCACGTGGTACAGGAGGGTATTGTCGAGGATCTCGGCCTTGAACTCGACGGGCGCGGCAACATACGCACCGAGGGCAGCTTTCATACCAGCAACCCCGGGGTGTGGGCCGCCGGTGATTCCCGCAACGGCGCGAGCCTCGTCATCCGGGCCATCGCGGATGGCAGGGCCGCGGCGGAAGCCATCATCGCGGCGCTGGGATGAGCGGGACGCGTGCCCCCGGGGACGGGTTTTCTCCGCGCATCCTTGATCCAAAAATCGTAAGGGCTATCGCGCTGGATCTGGACGGTACCGCCCTTCTTCCCGGCAATACCTTCAGTGCAAGAACGGTAAGGGTCCTCAAGGACTGCATGAGAAAAGACATCGCGGTGATCATGGCCACCGGCCGGGCCATTGACGCGGCGGAAAAATACCGCCTTGCCATAGGAGCCGAAGGGCCGATGGTATATTTCAACGGCGCCGAAGTTGTGGATATGCCTTCGCGGACGCTCCTTTCCGCCGCCCTGCTTGCGCCTGAAATCGCCGTGTTCTGCGCGGAACTTTCCCGCTCCATCGGGGTGCATTTTCAGGTGTTTCTTCCCGGCCGCCCCGAAAAAGCCGCCCCGGACGGTACGGGCAATGCGGCTCCGGCAGGCGAGGTTCTTTTAATCGAAAAGGAAAGTCCCGAAGCTGAAATGTACCGCGGCCATACGGGCCTTGTTCCGGTCGTGGGTAATATTGTGGAAGCGGTTTCCGATCCCGGCTGCGGCGGATGCGTCAAGGGAATGTTTATTGCCGAACCCGCCGCCCATAGCGGTATTGCAAAAGAACTTGCCGGCCGTTTTGGGAACAGCGTCGCCGTCGTGAGGACCTATCCGGTTTTTCTTGAAGTGATGAACCCCGGCGTTTCCAAGGGCGAAGGCCTCAAGACCGCGCTTTTCCACAGGGGTATTGATCCCGCGGAAGTTGTGGCTCTGGGTGATGAGGAAAACGATCTTTCCATGTTTGCCGCGGCCGGTTTTTCCGCCGCGCCGGCCAACGCCAGGGAACAAGTCAGGGAGGCCGCCGATCTTGTCATTGGCGCGAACAGCGAAGACGGGGCCGCCGTTTTTCTGGAAGAGCTCCTGTCACGGCGCGGCGGGGCCTGAATCTTCCGTGATCATCCGGAGTGCCCCTGAAAGATACCCCGCAGCCAGTCCTGTATACGGTACTGGCTCCGCGCCAGAAAAGCGTTCAGGGCCTGATAGCGGCCGAAGATGATCAGAAAACCGATAACAACAAGGAAGATCCCGCTTATCACCCGAATCAGGCCCGCGCGGGATCGCATGAAGCTTTTCCTGTTCCGTCCGCTTTTTTCAAGGGAACGGTTGAAGAGAAAAGCCGCCGCCAGAAAGGGGAGCCCAAGTCCCGCCGAATAGGCGCACAGGCAGATGACCGCCCATGCCAGGCGGCCGTCCTGCCCGGCCAAAAGAAGGATACTCCCCAAAATGGGCCCCACGCAGGGGGTCCAGCCCGCGCCGAAGGCGATTCCCGCAAAAAAAGCCCCGATAAACCCCCGGGGCGGCCCGGAAAAATGGAGGCGTTTTTCGTAGTTGAGGAATTTGAGAAAGTCGAAAATGACGTTAAGCCCCAGAATGATAACAATGATACCCGAAATCAGGTTGATGATACGGCCTATTCCCCCAAGGAGCAGCATGGTTCCCGCCATGATTACGCTCATCACAACAAAAACGGCGCTGAAACCCAGAATGAAACACGCCGTCACCGCCATAAGGCGCGGTCCGGTTTTGGCGCCGGCGGCGCCGGGCGATGTTTCCGGCGCACCGGGGGCCGTCCCGATGGGAGCCGTTTCAGCTTTTGAGGCCGTTCCGCCTGAAACCGTCCCGCCAAGAAACAAAAGCCAGGAAGGGATCAGGGGCAGTACGCAGGGGGATATAAAGGAAAGCAGGCCCGCGCCAAAAGAAAGCAGGAAAAAAATGATCGAATTCATTCAAACCTCACTTGACATTTATGAATATAGCGGATAAATTGGATTTCGTAAATCTTATTAATCCTATCATTTTTATATGTTGATGGGTATTTTTGAAAGAAGGAGCTTTATTATGGCAAACAAACAGTACAAATTTGAGACCGTCCAGGTCCACGCGGGCCAGGAAAAGCCGGATCCCGCTACGGACGCCCGGGCGGTGCCGATTTATCAGACCACGTCCTATGTGTTTCCCAGTTCCAAGTCGGCGGCGGACCGTTTTGCCCTGACCGAAACGGGAAACATCTATACCCGGATTATGAATCCGACCTGGGATGTGTTTGAGCAGCGTATAGCCGCCCTGGAAAAGGGTGTCGCCGCGCTGGCCCTTTCGTCGGGCGCCGCCGCGGTTACCTATTCGATTCAAAACATCGCCAAAACCGG
>JAIROE010000289.1 GCA_031257715.1 Treponema sp.
CCGGGGTCTTGCCGTCCTTCTGGCGGGGACCATCGTTATTGCCGCCTTTCAGGCCGGCCGTCTCCGGGTTCCCGCGGTGTATCTCCTTGTGTATGCTCTTTTGGTCAGAATCGCGGGCGGCATCCCCTTCGGCGGGACGGCGGGGAGCGGCGATATTATCTTCGGTGTTTTCTCGGGGGGGATCATCGCCGCGGCTTTTCTCCTTGCCGCCGAGCCTGTGACGGGGGCAAAATCGGGCGCGGGAATCGCCGCCGGCGCCGCGCTGGCGGGCTTTTTCTCCTGGCTTTTCCGCTATCAGGGGCTTGAACACTGCGGCGCGTTTTTTGCCGTACTCACGGTTAACGTCGTGAGCGTTTTTGTACGCAGAATCGAATCCCGGTATCTTTATGCCGGAGGGGCCGGCCGGGAACACGCCGGGAAGGGGCTTTTCCCGTGAACGAAAGCGCCGAAACAAGGGGGAAACGGTTTTTTTCCGGTTTCAGGGACGCCGCCGTTTTTCTTGGATGGATGGCGGGGCTCTTTCTCGCCGGTTTCCTGCTCTGGTCCCTTACCCAGTCCCCGCGGGATCGTTCGCTGCTGCGGGCGGTGAATCGTGTTTTTATACAGCGCGGCGAGGCGCGGCGTCTCCGCGATGTGGTCCTGCCGTCCGGGGAACGGCGCGGGTCCGGTTTTCCGGGAACATGGTATCCTCTTGTGGATTCACAGGGTTCCGTGTTTGTTTTTTCGGTGATGGGCGGCGGGATCATGATGCCGTATGCCGCCTTTGTGGATCCCGGCGGAAAGGTGGACGAAATAGTCCCTCTTTCTGCCCACTCCGAAGAGTTCATGCCGCGTTTCCGGGAAGGACTCATGGGCATCTATATACGGCGCATTGAAGCGGAAACCGGAGCGGGGGAAGAAACGTGAGGGAAACGCATCCTTTCCAGGGAAAACATTTTCCCCTCAGCGCGTTTGCGGGGGGAGGACTCATCATCATGGCATCGTGCAGGCTTGCCTTCGCCCTTGCCGCGGCGGGAGCGTTGTTGTGGGTTTATATGCTTTCGGCGTTCGCCGCCTCCGCGGCGGATGTCATTTTCCCCAAAAAGGGAAAGTCCGTCGTCCTTCTTTTTTTATCGTCCTTTATCGGGAGCCTTTATCTCCTTCTGCTTTGGTTTTTGAGCCCCCTTCTTGGAGCGCAGATCATGTTCATTACCCTCCTTGTCCCGCTTGTCTTTACCGGGTCGTTCGCCCATAAACGCGCCAATCCCGGCGACGCGCTGGAAGCCGCCGCGAAGGCCTGTTCCGAGGCTTTGACGCTGGGGCTTCTTGTCGTGGCTTTTTCCCTGATACGGGAGCCGCTGGGTTCTCTTTCCCTTTCCCTCCCCGGCGGCGTACAGGGCATTGTGAGGATCTTCTCGTTTGAAGACGGGAATTTCCTGCCTGTCCGCGTCGTATCCTCTTCCGCCGGGGCTTTTATCCTTCTTGGATACGGAATGGGGATCTACTACCGCTTCAATCCCGGGAAAAAACCGTGAGCCGCGCCGCCTCTCTTGCGGTCCTTGCCGTTTTCGCGGGCCTTTCTTTTAACCTTATCCTCTCGGGGCTCGGAGCGGGCGGCATCGCGGCGGGCAGGGAGGAAGATGACCGTTTTCCCCTTTTTCAGACGGGAATTCTTTTTATGAGCGTCCTTATCCTCTGGCTCTGCCTCGAGGCGGTTTTCCCCCTGCTCGGTTTTTTTGAATACATTATCCTCTTTCCGGCAAGCGCCCTTGCCTGTCACGGGCTGGAGTTCTTTTTTTTGACGTTTCAAAAAAAGAGGTCCCCCGCGCTGGTCTTTGATTCCCTCACCGGGTACGACGGGCTGGCCGGAGCCTCCCTCTTCCTTGTCCGAATGCTCGCCTCCGGTTTTCCCGAAGCGCTGGCGCTTGCCGCGGGCTTTACCCTGGGCGTCATGGCGGCCATGCTTGTTTTGGGGGAGATACGGCGCCGTTCGCTTTTGGAGGCGGTCCCTTCGTTTCTCCGGGGAAGCCCTCTCACGCTCATTTCCATGGGGATCCTTTCCCTGATCCTCGGTTCCACCGCGGCCGTATTGTTCAAGGCGCTGGGGGGATAGGATGAGCCGTACCATAAGCCTTGTTCTGGGCTCCCATAACCACGTTCCCCTGGGCGCGGGCGACGACGAATTTGAGGCGATCTACGAATGCCGCGTAAAGCCTTTCATACAGACCCTCTACCAGTTTCCCAAAATACAGGCGGTGCTTTACTATTCGGGGGTGCTGCTGCACCGGCTGGAACGCTTTCACCCTGAATTCTTCATGCTCATAGAGGATCTCCTTTCGCGCAAGCAGGTTGAAATTTTGGGGGGCGGTTTTTACGAGCCCATGATGCCCATCATCCCCCTGCAGGACAAAATAGGCCAGGTGGAACTTTTGACCACGTATCTGCGGAAAAGTTTCGGCAAAAGGCCCCAAGGCTGCTGGCTTCCCGCGCTTGCCTGGGAGCAGAGCCTTGTAAGCCCCCTTAACGCCTGCGGCGTGGGCTACACATTCCTTTCCGACAGCCAGTTCCTCCTTGCCGGCCTTGAAGGCGGCGATCTGTACCTCCCCTGCATCACCGAAGATCAGGGGAAGATCATCACGATTTTTCCGGCCTCCAATGAACTGAAAGGGGAATTTGCCCGGAAAAACGCGTCGGATGTTCTTAACGGCCTTGCAAGGACCTTGCCGCCGGGATCCTGGACGGTATCGGTCTTTCCCGGGGAGCTTTTTACCGGGGAAGATGCCGCCCCCGAAGCTGCCTTTCAGCGTTTCTTTGAGGAGCTTTCCCGCTGCGAATCCTTTGTCGAATATACTACGCCGGGAAAGCTCAACCGTTCCCTTGAAAAACTGAAGAAAGCCTACTTCCCCGGCTCCCTTGGGGAGGCCCCGCTCTATGAGGGCGCCGTATTCAGGGGATGTTCCGGCCCCCGGCGCTTTCTTATTGAATATCCCGAGGCGAACGGGGTGTACTCAAAGATGGTCTACGTGCATACGCTCATCAATCAACTGCGGGGCGACAAGGCCCGCAAGCGTACCGCGCGGGAGGAACTGTGGAAGGCGCAGGGCTGCGATCTGTACGCGCCGCCCCCTCATGGCGGAATCTGCCGGCCGGGACTGCGCAGGGCGGCGTACAAGGCCCTCCTTGGGGCGGAAAAAATAACCAGGGAAAAAGGCAGTTTCAGCCCGTCACTCCTTCATTTTGACGTCAACCTGGACGGCGGGACCGAATACCTCCTGCAGGATGAGAAGATCAACAGCTACATAGAACTGCGCGGCGCGGGGGTTTTTGAACTGGATTACCTTCCGAAAAACTGGAATTACCTTGACACCCTCGTTCCCCGCGGCGCTTCCGCGGAGGAGGAAGTCCGGAATAAAGGAGGGCGGCGCGCCGCCTTTACCGACACGATCTTTTCCCCTTCTTCCAGGGACTCCGTCTCCCGGTACTGCGGCGCCGAATGCTTTGTGCCCGGCGAAATGGACAGGAGCAGGCTCAAGATCCGTTTTACGCTTCCCGTTAACGAATCCGCCCCCTGGGGGCAGATAGGCATGGAAAAAATCTTTCAGAGCCGGAAAGACACCCTTGCCGTATCCTATGTCCTTGTCAATAACGGCGCCGAAAAAGCGGATTTTATTTTTTCCTCCTCGGCCGATCTTTCCTTTTCCGGATACGGCGAAGACTTCGTGCGGGTGCTCAGGGGGAACGCCCCGTTTGACGCCGGCGCGCCGGGGACCATATCCGGCGGCGAGTTCCTGAAATTCCAGGATCTCAAAAACGAAGTCCAGATAAGCCTCGGGTCGAAAAAAGGCTTTGAGGCCCGCATCGTCCCGGTAAACGCCCTCTGCCATCTGAAAGGCGCGGTGGCGGAACTGTACCAGTCCACCTGCGTCACGCTGTTCC
>JAIROE010000290.1 GCA_031257715.1 Treponema sp.
TTGAACAACTTCCGCTAAAAAACGGTAGATTTGGCGGATTTTTGCAAAAAATACACCAAATCTGCGAGACTTGTAAGCCAAGCGAAGCTTGGCAAAGAACCAGCCGGGTTCTTGAACAACTCTATTTTTTCGAAAACTATTGACCGTAAACGCATTTCAATGATATAACATGTATATATAATATCCAAGGAGAAATACCATGCCGGTCAGAGATCTCCCCACACTGAAAGAGCTGCTCGGGGAAGCGCATTCGGCGCATTATGCCGTAGGGGCTTTCAATATTTTTGATTATCTTTCCGCCAAGGCGGCCATTGATGCCGCCAACGCCGTTACTACCCCCATATTGCTGCAAACCTCCGTAGGAACGGTAAAACAATTCGGCCCCCAGGCACTTTTTGAAATGCTTGCACTGGTTCGAAAAAACGCCGGGGTTCCGGTTCTTGTTCATTTAGACCATTGTACCGATCCCGCTCTGGCAAAGACCTGTGTTGATACCGGATGGGATTCGGTAATGGTGGATATTTCGGCAAAACCCCTGGCAGAAAACATTGCCATAACAAAAGAGGTAAAAAAATACGCCTTGAACAGGGGAACTTGCGTTGAAGGGGAGCTTGGAATCATAAAAGGAGTCGAGGAGGATCTTTCGTATGACTCGGATCAGCTCGCGGGATATGAAGACTCCATCAGATTTATTGAAGAAACGGGCATCGATGCCTTTGCGCCGGCAATCGGAACCGCCCACGGTCTTTATAAAAGTGAAGTAAAACTGAATTTTGATCTTGTAAAAAAACTTGCCGATACGACAGACACGCCGATAGTCGTTCATGGGGGCACGGGGCTCAGCGACGGGCAGTTTACCCGGCTTATCCGCTGCGGCGCTTCCAAAATAAACGTCTCTACCGCCCTGAAATACGCCTATATCGACGGCCTTCGGAATTATTGGGAAACTCACCACGAAGACTATAATCCGGTCAAGTTGAACAATGCCGCGGAAGAATCGGTGCGACATATCGTCAAAGAGCATATCCTGCGGTTTAAACCGGACCTGATGAAGGAAAAAACATGAAAGCCGAGGCGCTGCTTTTCGACTGCGACGGAGTTCTTGCCGAAACCGAGCGGGATGGCCACCGGGTGGCATACAACCGGGCGATGAAGGAGCTGGGTCTGGACATTGAGTGGACGGTTGAAGAATATGCGGAACTGGTATTGATATCGGGTGGCAAGGAACGGCTTCGTTTCTTTTTTGACAAAAATCCCCGCCGGTTTCCTCCTGAAGAATTCGATGCCGGTTTGATTCAGCGCATCTATTCAGAAAAAACGGAAATCTTTAAAGGCATGGTAAACAAGGGAGCCATACCCCCCCGTTCCGGCATCGCCAGATTGATACGGGAGGCCCATGCGGAAGGCATTATGCTTTTTGTATGTTCCACATCCCACCGGGAAAGTGTAGAGGCGCTCATCCGTTATAATTACGGCACGGAATGCCTTTCCTGGTTCACGGAACTTTTTTGCGGTGATATTGTAGCCTGCAAGAAACCTGCCCCGGATGTTTATATTCTTCCGGCGGATAAATACCATTTAAACAAAGGCGCCTGTTTTGTTATTGAAGACAGCCGGAACGGACTTTTGGCGGCCAGGAACGCCGGCATGCATTGCCTTGTTACTCAAAGCTATTATACCACCCGCGAAGATTTTTCCGGGGCCGACATTGTTACAACCTGCCTTGGCGATCCTGACGGAGAACAGTGCCGTATCGTTCAAAGCCGCCGGCCGCTGCCGGAAAGGGGATATATAACCGTTTCGGATCTGCTGGAATTACTATAGGGCGGGAAAACTTCCAAAAACTGAAATTTTCAGGGAGTTCTCCGTAGATTATTTTGAAAAGATCATAATAATAGAGTTATTCAGAAACTTCAGTTTCCGAATAACGGGTTATCGAGCAAGACCAATAACCGTCAGACCGGGATTTTATGGAGCAAAAGATTAAACTTATGATGCTTGATCATCAAAGTGCGCAGCCTCTGCATGCTCAGTTTGAAACAATTATTAAAAACAAGATTGAAAATGAAGAGTGGCCTATCAACGCATGCATACCTTCGGAAAATGAACTCAGCAGGATATACGGGATCAGCCGGATGACGGTTCGTTCCGTGTTGAACCGCATGGTTGACGCCGGGCGGCTTTACCGGGTACAGGGCAAGGGAACTTTTGTTTCAGAGCCCAAAATTATATCCAGTCCCCTTGTGCGCTACGGCCTGCGTGAACAGCTTGAACAAATGGGATACGAGACCAACACCAGGCTTGTTTCCCTTGAGACAATTCCCGCCTCAAAAAAACTTTCAAAAACCCTGAATGTGGAGGAAGGGAAAAACATATTTTTGGTCAAACGGCTCCGTTATGTCAAGGGAGAACCTTTAAGTTACCATATCTCCTACGTTCCCGCCCGGTATTTTCCGGATCTGGAAAAGCAGGATCTGGAACATAACCAGATGTGCAATGTGATAGAAAAGCATTATAATTTTACCATACAGCGGCGTATTGAAACGCTGGAAGCGGTTACCGCCAGCACCGAGGAAGCGTGGCTTTTATCGGTTCACCCCGATTTTCCGCTCCTGCTTTTGGAAAACATGGTATATACCGACGGTGATCTTCCGCTGGAATATTCACGCATTGTTTTCCGGGGAGACAAGATCAAAATCAAACTGGAATACCAGCGTTCCTGACAGGTTTGTGCAAAGTCCGTGATCGGCGTTCATTCCCATTCTATCGTGGCAGGCGGCTTGCTGGAAATGTCGTAGGTTACCCGGCCAATCTCCTTTACGGAGTTGGTGATGAGGGTGGAAATTTCAAGCAGATCCCCGGCGGGGAAGGGATACACGCCGGCGGTCATGCCGTCGGCGCTGGTGATGGCCCTGAGCGCAAGCACCCAGCCGTATTTACGCACATCGCCCGCGACACCCACAGAACGTATGGGAAGCAATACGGCGAAAGCCTGCCAGATGTCGTCATATAAACTGACGGCGCTTTCACCGGCCGCGGAAGGCGCCCGGCGTTTTTTCAGCTCGTCTATATATATGGCGTCCGCCTCGCGCAGTATGTCACATTTTTCCCTGGTAACTTCTCCGAGGATACGGACCGCAAGGCCGGGGCCGGGAAAGGGGTGGCGGCGCACTACCTCTTCACTGACCCCCAGAAGGCGGCCAAGGCGGCGCACTTCGTCCTTGTAGAGCCTTTCAAGCGGCTCGATGATGCGGCCCGCCCCGCGCTTCGCGTCCACAAGCGGGCTTCCCACATTGTGATGGCTTTTGATAAGATGGGCCTTCTTCCCCACCCCCTTGCCGCTTTCGATGAGATCCGTGTAAAGGGTTCCCTGTGCAAGAAAATAATCGCCGGAAAGGCGGAGCCGGGCGACTTCCCTTTCCTCTATGGTAATAAAAAGATCCCCAATGGCCCTGCGCTTCGCTTCGGGATCGGAAAGCCCCTTGAGGGTGCCAAGAAATTCCTCTTCGCAGTGGATAATATGAAGATGGCGGGCGCCGAGTTTCCGTAATGATTCCTCCACCATTTTTGTCTCGCCCTTCCGCATGAGTCCCGTATCCATGTACATAAGATGTACCTTTTCGGGAGAAAGGGATTTAAGGAGAAGAGCGCCGGCGACGGTTGAATCGACGCCCCCTGAAATGAGAAGCAGCACCGTATTTTCGCCCACCTTTTCGGCTATGCCGGCGCAGGCTTCACGGGCATACTGTTCCATGGTCCAGCCCGCCCCGCATCCGCAGACTTCGAATACAAAGGCCGAAAGTATCTCGCGTCCCCGTTCACAGTGCGTTACTTCAGGATGAAACTGAAGGCCGAACCAGCATTCCGTCTCATGCACCACGGCCGCGGTATAACCGGCGGCGCTCCTCGCCGCTTCCCTGAATCCCGGCGCGAGTTTTGTCAGTGTATCACCATGGCTCATCCACGCGGTAAAACTGCCCGGAGGGGACTTTGTCCCTTCAGGACCCGGCGGCCCGGTTCCGGTGAAGGCGCCAAGAAAAGACGCGGCGCGTTCCCTGTTCTTCCCCGCGATACCGTCAAGGGCGCCTTCCACAAGCGAAACGGTCTTTGCCCCGTATTCCCGCTCCGGAAGCGGCTCCACCGTTCCACCCATGTCATAATTCATGCGCTGAAGCCCGTAGCATATTCCCAGAAGCGGAAGGCCCGACTCGTATATTTTTTTATCGGGCGCCTCCCCTTCCTTCGTATACACCGATTCGGGAGATCCCGAGAGGATGATGCCGCGCAGATCGGGATCGCCTGTATCAGGGACCGCATCGCCGCCGGCAATTTCGGTGTAGACCCCCAGATCCCGTATCCGCCTGCCTATGAGCTGGGTGGTCTGGCTTCCAAAATCAAGTATAAGAATTTTATCCATGTTGTCTCCCAACTCGAGCGTGGAGTTTTGGGGTTACAAACCCATACGCCGCCTGCAAACCCGCTTTGCCGTTGCCCAAAACTCCAGCGTTAAATAGAGTTGTCCAATAACTTCAGTTATTGAACAACTTCCGCTAAAAAACGGCAGATTTGGCGGATTTTTGTAAAAAATACACCAAATCTGCGAGACTTGTGAAAGAACCAACCGGGT
>JAIROE010000317.1 GCA_031257715.1 Treponema sp.
TATCCGCGGAATGAAGAACCCCGGAAGCGGCGCGCCCGTGAAGCCCGCGCCGGGACAGTGATCCTGATTGGAAGGCGTGGTCCATACCCCGTCGAACCTCCGGTTCGCGCTTGCTCCGGGGTATGGGCTACGTCAGTACTATAAATTTCCTATCCAACGAAGATACCTGCAAGCAAGTTTGCTTGCTTCGGCTTGCCCTGAGGTTCTTCATTTCCCGCTAAAAAGCCGTTTCTCCCGAAGACCCGGAGACTTGTCCCTGAAAGCCGGGGGCTTGTCCCGAATGTTGCCGCTTGCGGCGGGGACGGGTAGAGGGCCGAAAGCCGGAAAACCCGGATGGTGTGAAAAGATAAAGAGGCGTTATGCGCGATATAGCCCGCGCTTCATTCTGCCGCATACCTTTCAAAGAGATTGCGGTTAATTATTTCCCCGTTATCATTCACCGCACAGTCAGTAAGGATAGGCGCCGCTTTTCCGCCCTTAAATTTTCCCCTGTTTTGTTATAAAATTTCCCTGTGGACAAATTTGCTGACGAAGTTGTCATAGAAGTTTCCTCCGGGAAGGGGGGCAATGGCTGCGCGGCTTTTCACCGGGAGAAATTTGTCCCCAAGGGGGGGCCGTCCGGCGGGGACGGCGGCCGGGGCGGGGATGTGATCTTCATCGTGCGGGGCAACCTCCGCACCCTTTCGCATCTGAGGCGGAGGCAGTCCTTCAGGGCCGAAAACGGCAGGGACGGCGGGGGCCGGGGCCGTTACGGCAGGAACGGGGCGGATGCGGTGATTCCCCTTCCCCCGGGGGCCGTGCTGAAAGATCCCGGCAGCGGCAGGATCATACGGGATTTCGGCCGGAGCCGGGACGATTTTTGTTTTCTCAAGGGCGGAAACGGCGGCTGGGGGAACATTCACTTCAAGTCCCCGGTCAATCAGGCGCCCCGCAAGGCCCTGCCGGGCATGGACGGCAGGACCGTCCGCCTTAAAGTGGAGCTCCGGCTTCTGGCCGATGTGGGTCTTGTGGGGTTTCCCAACGCCGGAAAGTCCAGCCTTCTGGACCGTCTTACCAACGCCCGTCCGGCGATAGCCCCGTATCCGTTCACGACGAAGATACCCAATCTGGGGGTCCTTACGGCGGGATTGCCGGGCAGGGACTGCCGGGACATCGTCATCGCGGATATTCCCGGCCTTATAGAAGGGGCTTCGCGGGGCGCGGGCCTTGGGATACGTTTTTTGAAGCACATCGCCCGTACTTCGGCGCTGGCTTTCCTTGTCGATCTTTCGGATGACAACTATCTTTCCGCCTTTGACGTGCTTTTGGGGGAACTTGACGTCTTTTCGCATGATCTGACCGGGAAGCCCCGCATCATTCTGGGCACCAAAACGGACGCGGAAGAAGGCGCGGAGCGGCTTGCAAAACTGGCGGCTGCGTATCCCGGTGAACGGGTGCGGGGCGTTTCCGTATTTTCGGGGGACGGTATCGACGGGCTTGCCGGGGAATTTCTGGCGCTGACGGAAAAGGCGGCCCCCCGGTGAGGCTTGCGATACTGGGGGGGAGCTTCAATCCCGTTCACTTGGGGCACCTCTATCTGGCCGAGGCGGCGCTTTCCTTTCTCGACTATGACCGCGTTGTCTTTGTCCCCGCTTTCCGCTCGCCGTTCAAGAAGGAAGCGGCCGGCGTGGCGGATTCCGCCGCCGGCAGATTCGACATGCTTGCCGCCTCCATTGCCGGCATTCCCGGTTTTACCCTGGATAACTGCGAGCTCAGGCGGGAGGGGATCTCCTACACCATTGATACGGTTATTGATATTGAAAAACGTTACCGGCCGGACGGAAAGCCCGCCCTCATACTGGGCGACGATCTTGCCGCGGGTTTGCCCAAATGGCGCCGGTTTCCCGAGCTTCTGGAAAGGACGGACATCATCATCGCGCGGCGGATCCTTTCGGGCGGGCATTCTTTTCCCTATCCTTTCAGGCAGATTGATAACGATGTGATAAATATTTCTTCGGCGCTCGTGCGGGAACGGATAAGGACGGGGAAGCTTTGGCGCAGTCTTGTGCCGGAAGGCGCCAGGACCATCATCGAAGACAGGCGGCTCTATGGATACGCCGGGGAAGCGGCGGGACAGACCCTTTCGAAAGACATCGTCATCAAAGTGGAAAATGAGGCGCGGGAAACCCTTTCCCCCGGCCGTTTCCTCCATTCCCGCAACACGGCCCTCCTCGCATGGGATCTCTCCCGCCGTTTCGGCCTTGATCCCCGGGCGGGCTACCTTGCCGGCATGGCCCATGATCTGGGAAAGCCCCTTTCCGGGGAGCGGCTTCTGGAGCTGGCCTCACGCGACGGAGAGGATATCTCCGCCCTGGAACGGAAAAAGCCGTCCCTGCTCCACGGCAGGGCCGCGGCGGTATTGCTAAGGGAGCGTTTCGGCATTCATAATGATGATGTTATCGAGGCGGTGGCTTTTCATACGGAAGGCCGTGACGGCATGGGACCTCTGGCAAAGGCGGTGTATATAGCCGACAAGCTTGAGGTTTCCCGTGACGCCGATCCCCGCCTTGGGGACATGGTTTTCGGGCGCGAAGGGGAGGGGAGCGGAGATTCGCTTGACGCGATCTTCGCCGCGGTTCTCGGCAATACCGTTGATTTTCTCCGGTCCCGTGAACTGGATGTTTCCGAAGCGACTGTGCGCCTTCTTGACGCGGCGCAAAAGAGGAATGCCCATTGAGAAGAAACAAGGCGGACGCCAGTATCGTTATCCTTCTTGCCATCGTACTGATCCTCGCCGTGGGGGCGGCGTTTACCGTGTTCATGTTCCGCTCTGATCCGCTGGGAGAGACCCTCGCCTCCGACCGGATCATCAGCGCCCTTTTTGTGGTAGAAAAGGACGGGAAACCCCTGAGTTCTTTTGTGCTGTTATTCTACCCCGCGACCAGGCGCGCGGCAATCTTCGACATAGCAGGCGATCTCGGGCTTATCATACGGAGCACGGATCGTGTGGACCGCATCGACACGGCCTATGATCCGGAAAACACCGGTCCCTTCGAGGAGGAAATCGAAGGGCTGTTGGGGGTGGAGATAGGATATTCCTTCATTATTACCGCGGAAAATCTCGGCAGGGTGGTGGATCTTGTCGAAGGGGTGGAGATCCTGATCCCCTCGCCGGTGGAACGTTTCGGCGATGATCCCGTTCTTTTTCCTTCGGGGAAGGTAACGCTGGACGGCGACAAGGCCCGGATCTATATCTCCTATGAACTTCCCGGAGAAGACCGTGAAATGGTAATTTTCCGCCGGCAGCGTTTCTTTCCGGGTTTTTTGAAGCGTCTGGGGGAAATGAACAAAACCCTGAAAAATCCCGCCGCCGCCCGGCTGTTCAGGGATTCTTTTACCGTTTCGATGAACCGGCGGACGCGGGAGCGGCTTTTTGACGAATTTGCCGCCATAGACATGGACAGGACCAGAGTGCAGTCCATAGGGGGAAATTTCCGGAAAGTTTCCGGTCAGGAACTGCTTTTGCCCTATGACAATGGCGGCCTTATCAAGGAGATCGTGCGCCAGTCTCTGGGAACCCTCAAACGGCAGGCGGAAGGTTCCCTGTCCGACAGGATCTTTACCGTGGAGGTGCTGAACGGCACGGCGGAGAACGGCCTTGCCGGAAGAACCGCGGAGATGCTGCGGGGTTTCGGCTACGATGTCGTCTCCATAGGCAACGCCGGCAGGACCGATTATGACGTCACCGAAATAGTAGACAGGACGGGTTACGGGGACATGGTGAAGAGTTTCGGCGACGTGCTGCGCTGTACGAATATACGTTATGAATCGCCGGTTTCCGGCATTCCGGAAAGTCCGGAAGAGCTTCTCCCGGGGAATTTCGAGTACCGCGCCGATTTTACGCTTATCATCGGGAAGGATTTTAATGGAAGATATGTCACGGGAGGATAGGGAAACGGCCGTCGAACTGGGGAAACTGCTTGCCGAACACCGGTGCGCCGATGTAGTTGTTCTGGATCTCCGCCGCCTTGATGCCTGGACCGATTTTTTTGTCATTGCCACGGTCTCCGGCGGCGCCCATCTTTCGGGACTCGAACGGCATATCGGGGATTTTTCCCGCGAACGGGGGCTGGAAATACTGAGGCATTCCCGCAGAAGCCGGGAAGAAGATAACGAATGGCGCCTTATCGACATGGGCTCCCTTGTGGTACACCTTATGAGCCGCAGGGCCCGTTCCTTCTATGAGTTGGAACGGCTGTGGAGCGCCGGAGATACGCTTTTCAGCGAAGCCTGAAGGCCTCTTGTATTTTTATGCGCAAAACGCGCTTTCCAGGGAAGCCGCGGCATAGATGCCGGGTCCATAATGTGTCTGCATTATGGACGGACATTGTTCATTCGGGAGTCTGGTTTAATACCCCGCGGCTTGCCGCGGCTCAAATAATACAATGTTTTTCAAAATTTGGTATTAAACCAGACGGTATAATAAACTTCCTGTCGAACGAGCCTCCGTTCCGAATTAAGCAGCGCTCAAGATACCTGCAAACAAGTTTGCTTGGGGCTTGCCCCGCGGAGGCTCATTCGTCAAAATCGTTGTAATCTACATCCTCTTCGTAATCATAGTCCTCCTCTTCGTCCTCG
>JAIROE010000318.1 GCA_031257715.1 Treponema sp.
AACATCGACGAGTTCGTCAGTGAACTCCGGAAAATGGGGGGGGCCTTGTAACACACGGCTGATTTCCCGCCGGAGCGGCGGGTGTGAATGTACCCTTGGGGGATTGCTGCGGCGGGCGGGATTGCGGAAGGGGACGCCGCCGGGGAACGGGGCCGTGCCCGGGATGTTAAACGCCCGGGCCCGGTTTCTCCCCAGTCAAATGTTTCCGGCGTTTGGCCTTGATCTGCCGGCGATCTTTGGGTTGAATTAACGCATGACGGTCGAACAAAAAAACAGCCTGGGACATTATATCGATCTTGCCGCCGCGACCCTGGGCGGCGGTTATTTGACGGCTCCTCCTTCAGAGGGGGAAACATTGGCGCCGGGTGTTTCGGAGGAATCCCCGGCGGCTGCGGATTCCCTGGAGCGGATTGCGGCGGATGTCCGTTCCTGCGCCGCCTGCGCTCTCTGCGGGACCCGCACCAACGCGGTGCCCGGTGAGGGGGTTCCCCGCCCTCTGGTGATGGTCATAGGAGAGGGGCCGGGTTTTGATGAGGACGCCACGGGGAGGCCGTTTGTCGGGCGGGCGGGGAAGCTTCTGGACCGCATGCTTGATTCAAAAGGGAGACTGGGGCTCTACCGGGACAAAAACTGCTTTATCGCCAATGTGGTGAAGTGCCGCCCTCCAGGGAACCGGGACCCCCTGCCCGCCGAAATGTCGGCCTGCGCGCCTTTTCTGGCGCGTCAGATCGCCCGGCTCGCGCCGCTGGTTATCCTCTGTGTCGGCAAGGTTGCGGCAAACCGGCTTCTGGGCAACGCGGTCCCCGAAACCATAGGAAGCCTGCGGGGCCGTTTCCACAGTGTTCAGGGCATCCCCATGCTTGCCACCTATCATCCCAGCGCCCTTTTGCGGAATGAAGATCTCAAGAAACCCGCATGGAACGACATGCAGCTTCTTCGTGAAAAACTTTGCGGGCTGGACGGCGCCTACGCGAAAGTAATCGCCGAAGGAACGTGATGCCCTATTTCGATCTTGTTTTTGACATTCCGGAAAACCGGTGTTTCACATACCGCGACGTTGAAAAAACCGGAAAGACCCTCTTCCCGGCGGACGTGGGAAAACGGGCGATGGTTCCTTTCGGGAAGCGGGAAATACTGGGTTATATAACGGGCAGGCGGGAAACCCTGCCTTCCGGCGTGGACGAAGGGGCGGTCAAGGCCCTGCGCCGGGTGGTGGACGCCGGGAAAGTTTTCGACGAGGAGGATATAGCCCTTGCCGAATGGATGGCGGCGTATTATCTCTGCGGCAGGGGGGAGGCCCTTGCCGCCATGATCCCTTCGGGACGGCGGACCGCTTCTTTCCCTTCTCTTCCCGACGAAGGGGAAATCACCGGCGATCCGCCGGAACTTTCGGATGAACAGCGCCGCGCCCTTGACGTGATCGTCTCGGGGCTTCCTGAAAAGACGGGGAAAGAGGCCGCCGGAACACCGCCGGCGGGAGACGGCCCCTCTTCCCTTCCCCCGCCTCCCATGTTTTACCTTTACGGCGTTACCGGTTCGGGAAAAACCGAGGTTTTTCTCCGCGCCGCCGGGCATGTGCTTGACAGGGGAAAATCGGTGATCTATCTGGTTCCCGAAATATCGCTTACCCATCAGACCGCACGGGCCATGGGAAAACGCTTCGGAAATCTTGCGGCGACGCTCCATTCGGGGATGAATGCCGGAGCGCGTTTTTCCGAATGGATGCGCATACGGAGTGGGGAGGTGCGCATCGTGGCCGGTCCCCGGAGCGCCGTTTTCGCCCCGGTGCGGGATCTGGGGCTTATCATCATAGACGAGGAGCACGACGGCTCCTACAAATCGGGAAACACTCCCCGCTACCACGCCAGGCAGACCGCGATACGCCGCTGCTCGGCTTCCGGGGCGGTCCTTGTGATGGGTTCGGCAACCCCTTCGGCGGAAGCCTGGAAGCTCATGGGTGAAGGGACGATAAGGAAGCTGGAGCTTTCCCGCCGCATTTCCGGGGGAAGCCTTCCGGAAATCAAAAGCGTCGGTCTGGAACAGGCCGGCGGGTGCCTTACCCCGGAATTGAAGGAGGAAATGCGCGTAACTGCCGCCATGGGCAGGCAGACCATACTTTTTCTCAATCGCCGGGGTTTCGCCTATTTTTATCATTGTCCTTCCTGCGGTTTTGAGCTTTCCTGCAGGCACTGCTCCGTTTCCCTTACATGGCACAAGGAAAGGAACAGGGCGGTCTGTCATTACTGCGGCTATTCGGAAGAACCTCCCCGCGCCTGTCCTCAATGCGGTTCACTTGAGGCCGGTTTCCGGGGTTTCGGAACCGAAATGATCGAAGAAGAGGTACGCCGTACCTTTCCCGATTTGAGGGTCAGGCGCGCCGACGCGGATACAACAGCGAAAAAAGGGAGCCTTGAGGAGACGCTGGGGATGTTCCGGGCGGGGCTGGTGGATGTACTGTTGGGAACACAGATGGTGGCCAAAGGGCTTAATTTTCCGGGGGTCCGTCTTGTCGGTGTAGTTCTTGCCGATACGGGCCTTCACCTGCCCGATTTCAGGGCTGCCGAACGGACTTTTTCCCTTATTGTGCAGGTGGCGGGCAGGGCCGGCCGCTACTTTCCCGACGGCAAGGTGATAGTGCAGACTTTCAGATCGGGCGATCCCATCATCACCAGGTCCTGTTCGCTGGATATAGACGGCTTCTTCACCGCGGAGCTGGCCCAAAGAAAGGCGCTGCGCTTTCCTCCCTTTACCCGGCTCATCCGCTTTACCGTCCGTTCCAGAGACCCGCAGCGGGCGGACAAGGCCATACAACGTGTAGCGTTTCTTTCCGCCCCCCTCCTGCCTCCGGGGGCTGATATGCTGGGGCCCGCCGAATGTCCCATCGGGCTTATCGCGGGAAACTACCGCCGCCAGCTCATACTGCGCGGCCCGTCCATGGGGGCGCTTCACGGCGCCGCGGGGACCGTTCTTGTCAGATACGCCAGGGGCAGGGATTCACGGGTCTACCTTGAGGTGGATGTCGATCCGGTGAGCCTTTTATAAACTACAGACGATTGTCATGTTCTGGATATATTTATAAATATAGTCTTTTTTTATACTTTTTTTCATTTTTTGTCTATTAATTATTATATTTTTATGATACCGTCTATTTCGTACCGTACCTTGCATGTTTCACGGTTTACCGGTATAGTTGGAGGGTCAGATGAAACACAGAGAATTACGCGGGATGCTGGCATGCGCGGTTTTTGCCCTGTACGCCCTTCCGGCCGGGGCTGATTCCCTGCCTGAATGGTTCCTGCCGCTCCGCGACGCGATATACGAGCAGAACCTGAGCGCCGAGGAAGTAGCCGTTCTGTACCGCGGCGTAAAGGCAAAGGCGGATGAGCTCTCCGGCGCGCCGAGGCTCGTCATGCTTTCCCGCATAGAATACATGATGGGCCGGGCCTATCAGTACGAGGAACGGAAAGACGAGGCGGCCGCGCGGTACGATGCGGGCATGGCCCGTGCGGAAGCGGCCCTTAAAATAACGGATTCCGCGGAAGGCTGGCAGATGCTGGCGGAAAATCTTTCCCAGGCATGCACGGTCCATTCAACAATGTATGCCATGACCAATGGACTGAATGTTGAAAAATACGCGAAAAAAGCCCTCGAAAAAGACGCGGGCAATACCGCCGCCCTTTACATGATCGCGGCCCGGTGGGTCTATGCCCCTTCCCCCTTTAACAATATACGGAAGGGGATACAGATGATGCAGGATATCATTGCCCGGCATGAGGCCCGGATGCCCCCCGATGATCTTTTCAATGTCTATTCATCCATAGGTTACGGCTACCTGCAGCAGAAAAAAAACGCCGATGCGAAAGTCTGGCTGCTCAAATCCCTGGAGATATACCCGACCAATAAATATGTCGGGGATCTTTGCGGGAAAATATAAGGAGCCATCTTGCTGAACACAGTAGCCGAATTGTTGAGCCCGTTTTATTATCCCTGTCTTGTCATCGTTACCGCCTATTTTTTCATTCTGTCCCTGGCAAACCACTACGAGATGTGGCGTTTCACTCTGGGGCCCGAACTGCTTGACGGCCCGCTGGTTTCGGTTCTTGTTCCCGCGCGGAACGAGGAAAAATACATAGAGCG
>JAIROE010000015.1 GCA_031257715.1 Treponema sp.
CCAAAGGCGGCGAAGAAAAGGATCCGCCCGCAATTTGCGGATTAAGAGCGGCCTTTGGCTTGAGGCGTGTCCGTTTCCCCCGGCCGCAAGAACCACGTGGAAACGAGGCAGAGCAGTACGGTGAAGGCGAAAAGCAGGGCGCACAGGGCGTTGGTTTTGGGAGTAACGCCGGTTCTGATTTGGGAATAGATGCGCACGGGCAGGGTGTTGGTGTTGACGCCGGTTACGAAGACGCTGATGATCACATCATCAAAACTCATGGCAAAAGAAAGGAGCATGCCCGAAATGACAGCGGGGAGGATCATGGGAAAGAGGATATCCCAAAAGGTCCGCGCTTCCGTGGCGCCGAGATCCCGGGCCGCTTCCAGACAGCTCTTGTCAAGACCGGCAAGCCTTGCCTTGACAAGCAGGTAGACATAGGGGATGCAGAAACTCGTGTGGGCGATGACCAGCGTGGTCATGCCGAAAGGAAGGCCCAGAAGGGAAAAGAAGGCAAGGAGCACCATGCCAAGGATGATCTCCGGGGTCATGATGGGAAGGACGGCGAGGAATTCCATGACGCCCGCTCCGGGCGGCCTTCGCGCCCTGAAGCCGGGCCGGGCGGCGCCCACGGCCCCGAGCGCGCCGATGAGGGCTGCGGCGAGGCTTGAAAGAAAGGCAAGGACGACGCTGTTCCCGAGGGCGCTGAACATGGCCCTGTCCCGGAACAATTCTCCGTACCAGCTCAGGGTAAATCCGCCCCACACGGAACTGAGGCGGCTCCGGTTAAAGGAATAGATGATCATGAGCAGTATAGGCACATACATAAGGGAAATAATGACCGCGACGTACAGCCTTGCCGCGCCTCCCGTCCGCCTTTTCATACCAGCCCCTCAAGTTCTTCTCCACCGCTTCCCAAAGTCCGGCTCATTATCCTGTAAAGATAAAGGAAGAGGCTGGTAAGGATCATCAATACGACGCTCAGGGCCGCGGCAAAGGGCCAGTCATGATCCTTGAGCAGTTGTTCCTGTATCAGGTTTCCCACCAGGACCACCTTGTTGCCCCCCAGTATGTCGGCGATAAAAAAGAGGCCCATGGAGGGGATGAAAGTGAGGATCACGCCGGAAAAAAGCCCCGGCATGGTAAGGGGAAGGCTCACCGTGAGGAAGGCCCTCGCGGGCGGCGCGCCCATGGTACGGGCCGCATCGACAAGATCCCTGTCGAGCTTTTCGGCGCTTGAATACACCGAAAAGATCATGAAGGGAAGAAGGGCATAAACCAGTCCGGTGACGACCGCGGGATAGGAGTAGAGGAGCCGCAGCGGCGCTTTCGAGATCCCGGAACTCATGAGGATCGCGTCCAGCGGCCCGTTGGCCCGAAAGAGGATCATCCAGCCGTAGAGCCGGAGGAGGGAACTGGTCCAGAAGGGGATGATGAGCAGGAACATTGCCCGGAGCCGCCATCGCCGGCTGAGGCGGGCCATGAAGAAACCTGCGGGGTATCCGGCGAGGATCACCAGCGCGGTGCTGACAAGGGCAAGCCGTACCGACTGCAGAAAGGTCCTGAGGTAGACCGGCTCCAGAATGCGCCTGTAATTACGCAGGCTGAATACGGCGGCTACCCCCCACGCGCCTTCGCGGCGCATGAAACTCAATATCAGCATGTAGATCAGGGGAAAGAAGACAAAAGCCAGGGTAAACAGATACATGGGGAGAAGGGAAAAGGGAAAGATCCGGCCGCGCGCGCCGCGCATGCTGATCAGTTTTTTTTCAGGCCGCTTTTTCATGCGCCGTTTCCTGTGTCTACCACAACGGCGTGCTCCGCCTTCCATCCGACACGTACCCTTTCGCCGTCCTTAAGGGGAAAATCAAAACCGGGCCGGCTCGCGCTTATCTCCTCACCCGAGCCGTCGAGCCTGACCGTGATGCGGAGCTGCCCTCCGGCGAAGCTCCTCCCCAGGATCACCCCCGTAAGGCCGTCATGCTCCTTGCCGCCGCCGTCTTCCGGCCTGCCTCTGTCCGCCGGTCCGTTTCCAGCCGCCGGGGACAGTTCCAGATATTCCCCGCGTATCACGACGGTTACGCTGCCACGGAGCGGGACGCCCGGCCGGGGATTATAGGACGCGCCGCCCCGGCCGCCGGGATGTTCAAAATGGATGATCCCCGGGGAACGCCCTCTTTCCGGGGAAGACTCCCCTCCGGATGCCGCCTCCAGAACCGTGCCGGTAAGAACGTTGGCGCCCCCGACAAAACGGGCGACATAACTGGTTTCAGGATGTTCGTATACAAAAGCCGCTGAACCCGTCTGCTCAAAGCGTCCGTCGCGCATTACCGCAATACGGTCCGACATGGTAAGGGCCTCTTCCTGATCGTGGGTGATGTAGATGAAGGTGATCCCCAGCCGCTGCTGCAACCCCTTGAGTTCACTCTGCATGCGGCGGCGGAGTTGGAGGTCGAGGGCCCCAAGCGGCTCATCGAGGAGGAGGACCCTGGGACGGCTGACCACCGCCCTTGCCAACGCAACCCGCTGGCGCTGGCCGCCCGAAAGCTCCTGTGGCCGCCGCTTTTCGTAACCTCCAAGCTGAACCAGATCCAGCGCCCCGGCGACGGTTTCCCGTATTTCCGCACTGGGCCTTTTTTTCAGTTTCAGGCTGTAGCCTATATTCTGTTCCACGTTCATGTGGGGAAAGAGGGCATAATTTTGAAAAACCATCCTTACATCCCGCCGGTGCGGGGCAAGGCCGGTTACATCCTGCCCGGCAAGAAATACCCGCCCCGCGTCCGGCTCCTCAAGCCCGGCGATGATGCGGAGGGTAGTGGTCTTGCCGCAGCCCGACGGACCGAGCAGGGTGATAAATTCCCCTTTCAGCACCGTAAGGTCAAGTCCACGCAGAACCTCCGCGGATCCGAAACTCTTGGTTATTCCCTCAAGGCGCAGAAGTTCTTCAACATGCATCTTTCGTCTCCGTACAAATATAACACAAGGTTCGCGTATTGTAACTACACAGCATGAACGCTATAATAAATGTTAACGTAAACATTAAGACAAGGGGCTGCCGTGACTTTCACCATCAAGCAGGTTTCAGAAAAAACGTCCCTTCCTCCCCATGTGCTCCGCTATTATGAAAATGAGGGGCTGCTTCCCGGCGTGCAGCGGAGCCGGAACGGGATGCGGCGCTATTCGGAAAATGATCTTGAATGGCTGGGCCTTATCTGCTGCCTTAAAAATACCGGCATGTCAATCAAGCAGATACGGAGTTTTGTGGAACTCAGCCTGGAAGGGGATCGCAGCCTGAAAAGCCGCTGCGAACTTCTGCGCGAGCATAAAAAAAACGTGGAAGCCCAGATAGAGGAGATGAAAAAGCATCTGGCGAAGGTTACCTGCAAGCTGCGAAAATTCACCGGCCAGTACGAAGCGTATGCGGGAAAAGCCGGAGAAACGGGAAAATCATGAAAATATCCGTTATCGGCTATGATCCGCTCGGCGCGTGGATCAAGTCCGTTTCTTCCGTGGAAGAGGCCCTTGCCTGGCGCAATTCCGGGGGAATTACCTGGATAAACGCCGGCTTTTCAGATGATCATGATGGCATCAACGCCCTGGCGGAGGAGTTCAGGATCCACTCTTTAACGGTGGAAGACATCCTCGATACCGGACAGCGGCCCAAGGCTGAGGAATTCGACAAGTACCTCTTCATTACCCTCAAGGCGGTGTGTCCGCATGAGGCCCCGGCCGGACCGGGGGACGGTGAAGCTTTTCCTCTTGATTTTGAGCACGTCAGCCTTGTTGTTACCGACGATACCGTGCTGAGTTTTCAGGAAAAACCGGGCGATTATTTTGACGGTATACGCAGGCGCATTCTCAACAACAGCGGCAGGATAAACCGAATGGGCGCCGATTATCTGGCCTACGCCCTGATTGACGCGGTAGTGGACGAGTACTTTGTGGTCCTCGATTCCCTCGGCGCGGGCATAGAAGAATTCGAGGACAGGGCGGCGGATGAACAGGACGACGCGTTTATCCGGGATGTTCAGAAACTCAAGAGGGATCTGCTCCGCCTTCGCCGGGTCATCTGGCCCCTGCGGGAAAGCCTTTCCCTCCTTATGCACCTTGAATCTCCCCGCCTGAGCGGAGAGCTTGCGCCTTTCCTCAAGGATCTGTACGATCACCTTATGCGGGCGGCGGAAACGCTGGAAACCTACCGGGAATTGGTTACAGGCGTTATGGAAGTGAATCTTTCGGCCGTTTCCAACCGCATGAACAAGGTGATGAAGGTTCTTACGATCATTTCCACGATCTTCATTCCCCTGACCTTTATCGTCGGCGTCTACGGCATGAATTTCCGCAATATGCCGGAACTGGAAATGCCGCTGGCGTATCCCATTATATGGGGAATCATGGTGATCATTGCCCTGGGGATGTTGATATTTTTCAGGCGGCGCCGCTGGATGTAACCGCAAGGCTTCCGCCGGCCCCCGAAAGGCAATCGAAAGGCTCATGACAGTAAAAATTACCGCAGCTTCCCTTGACAGGGCCGCGGCCATTCTGAAGGCGGGTGGTCTTGTGGCTTTTCCTACCGAAACGGTGTACGGGCTGGGAGGGGATGCGTTTAACCCCCTTTCCCTTGCGAAGATATTCGCCGCCAAGGAGCGGCCCTTTTTTGATCCGCTCATCGTCCATGTGGCGGACATGGAAGGCCTTGAGGAGGCGGCCGATACGGACGCCCTGTCCCCCGGCCTGCGGGAGAAGCTTGAAATCCTTTCGGCCAGGTTCTGGCCCGGTCCCCTTACCATTGTCCTTCCCAAACGCCCCCGCCTGCCCGGCCTTGTCAGTTCGGGCCTCTCCTCCGTGGCGGTGCGCGTTCCCTCACATCCTGCCGCGCGGGAATTGATACGCCGCACCGGGGCGCTCGCCGCTCCAAGCGCCAACCGCTTCGGCCGTCTCAGCCCGGTAAGGGCGGAACATGTGGAGGAACAGCTGGGGGAAAGAGTCGATCTTGTCCTTGACGGCGGAAAAACGGGGCTTGGGGTGGAATCCACGGTGCTGGATCTTTGCGGGTCCCGTCTTTTAAGACCCGGCGGCCTTGCCCGAAAGGCCATCGAGGCGGTCATAGGGCCCCTTGCGGGCGGGCCTTTCTCCGCGGCTTCTTCTGCCGCCGCCCCTTCCCCGGGGATGATAAAAAGCCACTACGCCCCCGCGACACCCCTTGTCCTCTGCTGCTCCAGTGCGGCCTTTCCTCCGGACGGATCGGCCCTGCTCTTCTTCAGCGGCTCTTCGCGGGACGGGTGGCTGGCCCGGCATGCTTCGCGGACGGGCGCTTTCCCGCCTTTTCCCGGCCGGACGCTTTCCGAAACGGGCGATCCCGCCGAAGCGGCCGCGAATCTGTTCGACATGCTTCATGAACTGGATCGTTCAGGTTATGCGCGGATTTACGCGGAATACGCCCCGAATGAGGGGTTGGGAGAAGCCATCAACGACCGGCTGTCCCGCGCGGCGGCAATTGAAAAATAATCATAAGAATTGAAAGAAAACAATATCATATTCACTCCTGTTTCTTCTAAAGTAAAAGTACCAATAGACAGGAGTTTTATATGGAAAAACAGAACAGCGCAGAATGGGACAACCGGTATCTTACCGGTATCGAAAAACTTGATGATCAGCACAGGGAGCTTGTCAGAATGATCGGCAATATCCCCGACGGGAAGGATGAGGAGGAAACGGGAATTTTTCTGAGGCAAAATATCTTCCGTTTGATACAGTATCTGAAATTCCATTTTGGCGAAGAAGAGCGGTTTATGGAAAAGATTGGCTATCCCGATCTGGCCGTTCATACAAAACAGCATGAAAAATTTATGGAGGAACTTCTGGAATTGGTGAAACGGACCGGGGACGACAATTTTTTTTCGCCCGCCGCCATAATCCGTTATCTCAAGGATAGTATCCTTGCCCATATCGCCCTCATAGACAAAAAATACGCCACTTTCAATCATGTACTAAGCCTTCAGGCCGGAACTGTCGAAAGGCAGTATCAGCCGGTGCGCCGTTCCGCGTTTTGGCACGAACTGCAAAATCTGCCGACGGAGGCTTTTATAGGCTAAGAGCCTGTTGCACTTGCGGATTTTCTCGGTGCTTTGTGCGCGAAGCGCAACAAACTGCTAGAAAAATCTTCCCCTGGTGGTATACCATGATTTCATGATTGTGGTTTTGGCAAAGTCGGTCAGCATCCATGACAGGGAAATGGTCTGCGCATATCTGCGGGACCGCGGTTTTACCGTGCGGGAACAGTCGCTGGGGGATGACGCCGTCATCGGCGCATCGGGCAAGGGAACGGTTGATACACATGAACTGGGGCTGCTTCCCGGTGTTGAACGGGTTGCGGCTACCTCAAGGCCCTATGAGCTTGCGTCCCGTGAGTTTCATCATGAAGATACCATCGCCGCCGTCGAGGCTTCCCCCTTCGGCGGGGATGCGGATGCCGGCGCGGCGTTTCGTTCGGCCGTAAAGATAGGCGGCTCCAGAATAACGATCATCGCCGGTCCCTGTGCGGTGGAAAGCCGGGAGCAGATCCTCG
>JAIROE010000016.1 GCA_031257715.1 Treponema sp.
CAGGGATCGGTTTCGGTAAAGCCGCCGCAGACGGAACAACGGCGTATTGCCCCATGAAGCCCCGACAATTCATCGGCCAGCGTGCGGGCGTAGAGGGAATCGCCCTCAAGGATGTGATAAACCAGCCGTCCGGCAGTCTTTTTACCTATGCCCGGCAGCCGGGAAAAGAGAGCGGTGAGCCTGTCGATGGCGTTCACAGGATCCCCGGCATGCCCGGTAAGCCTGCTCCCGGTATGCCCATGCTGCCCGCCAGGGAGCCCAGTTCACGTCTTATTGCCTCCCGCGCCCTGGCGGCCGCGTCCGAAAAGGCTGCCGCCGCAAGATCTTCAAGCAGGCCTGTATCGCGGTTTTCAACCGCTTCCGGGACTATGCGCACATCAAGGACTTCCATCTTTCCGTTCATGTCCACTTCCACCATGCCGCCGCCGGCAGACCCGGTAACGGTAATAGCGGCGAGTTTTTCCTGTATGTCGCCCATCTGTTCCTGAAGCTTTTGGGCGTTTTTCAGAATTTCAAAAGGATTAATGTTCATTGTCCGCCCCCTGTTTTCCCGCTCCCTGTCCGGCGATAATAGTCCCGCCGAAGATATCAAGCACCCGCCTTGCCTGCGGCGGGATCTGTCCGGCGGAGGGAGAAACGGGGATCTCCGCCGTTCTTGCGGCGTCAGGCACGGCCTTTTCCGGGCCGCCGAGCCGGCTCCATAGGGGAACGTCGTCTTCGTCCTCCGGTGTATCTTCCCGAACGGCCCGCTCCCCGGTCTCTCCGCCTTCACGCGCCGCCATATACCGTTTGAAACCTTCCGTAAGCGACGGCCCGCTTTCCGGGGCCGTTTTCTTCTCCGTTTCCCCCCGCCCCGAAGGTTCCCCCGCGCCCGCGGAGTTTCCCTCAGGAACGGCTAAAGGGCGGGCTATCCCGTCCTTCAGCCCGAGGGCCCCCCGCGCCTCTTCCACCGCGGCCCTGAGTTCTGAAGGGGGAATCCAGCGATCCAGCCAGGAAAGTTTGGAAACCGCCGTTTCCAGTTCAAACCGGGGGGATACGGAATAGCGTATATCCCGGTAGCAGGCCAGCAACAGCTCCAGCGCCCGTTCCAGCCGGACCGAATCGAGTTTTTCCCCAGCCTTGGCGGAAAAACGGCCGGGATTGTATCCAAGAAGGGATTCACGGGTAATGCCATTTTTAAGGAGCAGAAGACTCCGGTAATAACCGGCAAGATCCATGATGAACTGTTCAATCGCTACCCCGGAACCCAGAATCTCGTCTATCAGCGAAAAACAAAGGGACGTATTATTGTCCGCGGCGGCTTCGGCCAGGGCGTTAAGCTGCTCAAGCCCCAGAAGGCCCAGCTTCTTCCGTATCACCTCGCTGCGTATATGGCCTTCGGAAAACGAAACAACCTGATCAAAAAGGGTAAAAGCGTCCCGGAGGCTCCCCGTCGATTCACGGGCGATCCAGAATAACGCCTCATCCTCGGCTTCTATGTTTATTTCGCCCGATACTTCCTTCAGTATGTCCCTGATGGTTTCAACGGGAATAAGGCGGAAGTTGAACTGCTGACAGCGGCTTTTTATCGTCGCCGGAACCTTGTGCAGCTCCGTAGTGGCAAAGATGAAGACGATGTAGGGCGGCGGCTCCTCAATGGTTTTGAGGAGGGCGTTGAAGGCGTTTGTGGAAAGCATGTGAACTTCGTCTATGATGTAGATCTTGTAGCGCCCCGCCGCCGGCGGGAAAAGAACCTCATCCTTGATCTGCCTCACATCGTTGACCGATGTGTTGGAAGCCCCGTCTATCTCGATGACATCCATGCTGGTTCCCGCCCGTATTTCCCGGCAGTTGGCGCATTCGCCGCAGGGAACCGCCGCCGGCCCCTTTTCACAGTTAAGGGACCGCGCAAGAATGCGGGCGGCGCTGGTTTTACCGCAGCCCCGCGGCCCCGAGAAAAGATACGCGTGGGCAATCTGCCCGCTCTCCAGGGAATTTTTGAGCGTTGAAACCACAAATTCCTGACCGGCAAGCTCATCGAAGGTTTTCGGCCTCCGCCGGGTCGCGGTTACCTCATACGACATGGCTAAAGTATAGCGGAAAACCCGGATGCTTGGAAAGGAATTTGCGAAGCAAATTACCCTCTCTTCCCTTTCCCCGCGGCCTTTCTTCATTTTCAAGTGATTTTTCTCCGCTTCCGGGCGGCTTGTCACCGGTTCCAGATGTTGAAAAAACTGCAGAGATAAAGTATAAAGGAAAAAGATATGTCGTATGACAGGATCGTTTTCGTCTCGTTGGGCTAAATTGTCCAAGGAAGCGCTGATTCATTCGCATTCGAATAAATCGGCGCCGCTTTAATGTGGTTTTTTCGCAATTTTTCGCAGAAAAATGACAGGATAACGCTGATTGGCCACAAGTTAATCGGCGTTGTTCTAAAGAAGCCGGGAGTTTTTTATGAAAACCAATTCGGAACTGAGGGCTCAGGCCAGGGCGCAATTGCACGGCGCCTGGGGCACGGGTGTAGGCATTTGTTTTGTCTATTTGCTGATTATAGTAATTGCTACCGTCCTGTTCGGTATTCCCATCCTGATTGTTGGTGGCCCGCTGTATCTTGGACTTGCCGGTTATTTTGTTCGCAGGGTTCGCGGCGAACAGGTAAATGTGGGAGATCTTTTTGACGGCTTTGACAGATTCGGCGCGGCTTTCCTCTTGTATCTCTTGCGGGGAATTTTTATTTTTCTTTGGACGCTCCTTCTGATCATACCGGGCATCGTCAAGATTTTCAGTTATTCAATGGCATTTTATATTCTCGGGGATAATCCCGGTATGAACGGCTGTGAATCCATAACCGCCAGCAGGAAAATGATGAACGGGCATAAAGGCCGGTTGTTCGGTTTGTATTTCAGTTTTATTGGATGGATACTCCTTGGCATTTTGACGCTGGGCATCGGTTTCCTGTGGATTTTTCCGTATATGCTGCAGGCGGAAGCGAATTTTTATGAAGAGTTGAAAAAGAACGGGAAACCGGTTGAATGAAAAACCCCGGGCCAGGGAGGCCACGGCGCAGAAAGCATCCGCTTGCCGTTGCTTCCTTCCGGACCTGGCGGGGTTGGGCGGCGCCTCCTCGCATGGTTCCTGACTGCGGGGCTTCTGAATCATAGATCAATCATTGGACTTGTTCAAGAACCCGGCTGGTTCTTTCACAAGTCTCGCAGATTCGGCGTATTTTTTGCAAAAATCCGCCAAATCTGCCGTTTTTAACGGGGAAGTTGTTCAATAACAGAATTTATTGAACAACTCTATTAAAACAATGCAAGAACGGGATGGTCCGCTGTTCCTCATCCCGTTCGCCCCGGGTGCTTCAAATTCATCTATTAAAAAAGGCGCGTAGTACACCCTGTTTCAATAAAAAAGCCCCCCGGGAAAAGGAGGTGAGGAAACCCGGGGAGCCACTGACAATACGAACGTTGCTCAACCATGATGCCAAACAAAAGGTAGATGACTGTATATCTAAAGATGAAAACTTCATCTAAAACGTATCATCAGTCTTTCTTAAAGATAGTCAATTTTTCATCCGGGGTCAAGGATATTAAGAAATAATATAAAAATCGCCGGGTATTGTAAAGGACCCAATCCCCGGCCCCTTTTCGGCTGGATTAATTTTGAGGCAATGCGGTGCCTTGACTATCCGCCGCAAATCCGCCATCCTGACCAAGGCGTTTCCGCGCCATTATTGCGGAAGAGGAGCCCTATGTCCGGTTCAAAGGAACAGCAGCATAATGAAAAACTCGGTCTTGTACGTCATTCGGTAAGCCACGTCATGGCGCAGGCGGTAACCCGTCTTTTTCCGGGGACCAAAGTGGCCATCGGCCCTTCAATAGAAAACGGTTTTTACTATGATTTTCAGTTTCCCGATACCGAAGGCGGGATGCCCGTAAGTGCCGGGGATCTTCCTGCCATTGAGGCGGAGATGAAGAAGATCATCGACAGCCGGCAGGATTTTGTGAAGGTTGACGTCAGCCGTGAGGAGGCGCTCGCCCGTTTTGCCGCCGAGCCCTTCAAGATTGAACTCATCAACGAGCTTCCCGGCGGCGCTGAAATTTCCATCTACGAAAACCGGGACGCCGGGGGAAAAACCCTCTGGGCGGACCTTTGCCGGGGGCCCCATGTACAGAATACGCGGGAAATTAACTCCGCGGCCTTTAAGCTTCAAAACATAGCCGGGGCCTACTGGCGGGGGGATGAAAAACGGCCCATGCTTACCCGGATCTACGGTACCGCTTGGGAAACCCCCGGAGATCTCAAGGCCCACCTCGCTTTTCTTGATGAGGTAGAAAGGCGGGATCACCGCCGGGTGGGGAAGGATCTGGACCTCTATTCCGTCCATGAGGAAGCCGGGGCGGGCCTTATTTACTGGCATCCCAACGGAGGCCGCATGCGGGTGGCCATTGAGGATTTCTGGCGGCAGGAACATTACCGTAACGGTTACGAGATCCTCTATACCCCCCACATCGGAAAATCCTGGCTGTGGGAAACGTCGGGCCATCTGGGTTTTTACCAATCGAATATGTACAGTCCCATGGAGATCGACAATCAGGACTACATCATAAAACCGATGAACTGCCCTTTCCATATCATGATCTACAAAAACAAGGGGCGGAGCTACCGGGATCTCCCCTTGCGTTGGGCGGAGCTGGGCACGGTGTACCGCTATGAGCGGAGCGGTGTTCTCCACGGCCTGCTTCGCGTCCGGGGTTTTACCCAGGACGACGCCCATATCTTCTGTACGCCGGAACAGATAGAGAGCGAGATCCTCGAAGTCCTCCGTTTCAGCCTGCGCGTCTGGAAAATTTTCGGTTTTAAGGACATCAAGGCGTACCTTGCCACCAAACCCGCTGAATCGGTGGGGGAACAGGCCCTCTGGGATCAGGCGCTGGAGAGCCTCCGCAAGGCGGTCGCCGCCGAGGGCCTTCCCTATGAAATGGACGAAGGGGGCGGCGCCTTCTACGGTCCCAAAATCGATCTCAAGATCAAAGACGCCCTTGGCCGCGAATGGCAGATGACCACCATACAGTTCGATTTTAATGAGCCCGAACGGTTCGATATGACCTATGTGGACGCGGACGGCAGACAGAAGCGGCCCTACATGGTTTACCGGGCCCTTCTGGGCAGCCTGGAACGTTTTTTCGGCGTACTTATCGAACACTTCGGCGGCGCTTTCCCTGTATGGATAGCCCCGGAGCAGATTGCCGTGATCCCTGTGGCGGAAACTTTTAACGATTACGCGGAAAAAGCGGCGGCGGAACTCCGGGCCAGATCCCGTGAAAACGGGTGCGACCTCCGGGTTTCCGTCGAACTGGACAATGAGCGGCTCAACGCGAAGATCCGTTCCTGCCAGAACCGGAAGATCCCCTATCTGCTGGTGGTGGGCCAGCGGGAGGCCGACGAGGGCACGGTGTCTATCCGTCTCCGGGACGGCAGGTCTCCAGGCGAAGCACCGCCTTCCCCCATGAAAATCGCGGAATTTGCCGATTATGCGGTGAAAAAAGTTATGGCAAGAGATTTGGAATTATAGGAGGAGGAGATTTACCATGA
>JAIROE010000065.1 GCA_031257715.1 Treponema sp.
CCAAAGGCATTTATTTACCGGAGAGAGAGGGATTTGAACCCTCGGTACCCTTACGGGTACACACGACTTCCAATCGTGCACCTTCGGCCGCTCGGTCATCTCTCCAAATAATTCAGTAAAGATAGACGGAAACGGCGGCGCCTGTCAAGGGCCCGCATTGCCTTAAGTAAAATCAAGCCCCGGCGGGGGCTATGCCTCGGGTCAAAATGAAGAACCCGGGAGCAAGCGCGAACCGGAGGTTCGACGGGGTATGGACCACGCCTTCCAATCAAACCACAGATCGCCTGTTGGGGAAAACCGGGGAAGGGCGGCGGGTTCATCAATCACGCCTTGAAAAATGATACGGCCAGCAGGGCGTTGAACTCACCCGCAGCCGCGCGAACAAGAAAAACGGCAACCGTTTCGCCGGACAGAACAATTACGCTTTGGTCAGGAAGATCGCCGGTCAGGGCCGCTTCCCAAGCAGCCGAAGCGTGGCGGCCTTGCAGACCGTCTCTCCCCCTGTGACACGCTTTTGAACCGCTTTTACCCCTGCCGGAAGTTCGTCGCCAAAGCACGGATCGGCTCCAGGGTGAAGAAAACCCGCGATGCGCCCCGGACCCCTTTCAGCCGGGCGCTCCCGGATGCCGCCTTTCTGGAAACGATCAAGGTAGAATTCGTCACAAAGCGAATCCTCCAACCCTTGCGCTTTGGTTCGTATGGTTTGATTTTTTGACGTGAGGCAATACGGGACAAAACGGCAAAGCAATGTGCGTAGCCGTTTGGCACGCCGTCACTTCTCTTTTATTCTTCCGGTTTCCCTGTCGAAGTAAAAGACCGCCGCTTCCCTGGGGCGGTTTATTTCATAATAGCGGCCATGGCTTTCCATGACCACGCCCGGATGCACGAGGCCCCGTACCTTCACTTCGGAATCGTAGTGCTCCTCGAATTTTTCACGCAGGGTAAAGACGTGGAGGTTAAGCTGTTCCAGTTTTTTAAGGAGGGCGACTTTTTCCGCGCCGGCTTTTCCGAGCATGGCGGGATTGTTCATGGCGCCTCTGATCTTCATGTCAATGCTTTTCAGCGCCGCTTTGGTTTTTTCAATTTCCGCTTCGGTCACTTCTATTTGATCTTTCAGAAGATAATCCTGACCGAAAGAAATTTCAGTCCGCAGCCCCCTGTCATTACCCAGTTCCTGAACATTCACGCCGCGCCGCGCCCTGCATACTCCCCCTGCAAGTTTCCCCGTTTCACCTGAAACAAGGAGCATGCCGTTGGTCTTGATGTTGCAGCCGACGCAGCCCAGATTGACTTTGATGTCTTCCACCGCAAGGAGGACGGCGGCTTCCACAAAGGCGGCTTCAATGGTAGTCCGCGCCCGTACCACTCCCTTTCCCGCTCCCTTGACGCCGCCGGCCATGACCACCCTGCCCCCCGCCGATACCAGCGCCGCTTCGGAAAGGCCGGCGACAAACACATTGCGCCCCACCACGGAAAAACCCGGCTCCACCTTTCCGCCTATCCTGATGTCGCCGGGAAATTTGATGTTCCCCGTGGCTTTTCCCGCGTCCCCCTTCACGCTGCGGACACCGCTTACACGGAGTTCCTTTCCGTCGTAGGTCAGCTCCCCGGCACGGGCCGCGGAAAGGCGCACGCCTTCTCCCTCGGGCGTTTCCCGTATTGAATCGTCATGGCTGATAGTAACGGGAACAACTCCGTCGACGGGCAGCTCTTTTCCCGTTACATCAAAGCCCGGTTTTCCTTCAGGACTTCCCGGACTTATGCTTGCCACAGGCGTTCCGGCCGCCACGGATACCGGCCCGGCTCCCGGCCTGAATCCTCCACGCCCAAAACCGGGAAGCAGCCACTTGACCACAGGCGCGCCCCTGGCCGCCGGCATTTCCCCGTGCGAGAGAATTCCGCTCCAGCTTCCCTTTTCCCCGGCCGCGCGGCACGCCGCTCTGACGGCCTCTTCAGCGGCGCCCTTTACAGCGCCGGCGGCAGCAAGCGCTTCAAGCACGGCGGCGGCGTCAAGGGGACGCCCCGCGCCTTCTTCCCGGAAGAGTTCCGCCCGGGCCTCCATGGCGTCTTCGGAGATTTCGACTTTTACCCTTCCATCGCGGTAGCGGATTACTTCCCCCTGAAAAAAACCGGGACCGCTCTTCATGAGGAGGAGCCCGTCTTCTTCCGCGGTGATATTCCGGCCGTGCTGGCCGAGGCCCCGGAAGAGCCTCACCTGGGGATCGTTTCCCGGAAGGCCCGGAATCTCCACGCCGAAAACATCCCTGCCCGCTTCTCCCTCCACAGCCCCGGCAAGTTCCGCGACCGTTTCTCCCTTCCGCACCGGGGCAAGGCCGGTTACTTCGGCAAGGGGAATGCTTCCCCCATATCCCCCGGCGGCCGCCCGCAGCCGTTCCAGAACCGCCTGTGCCGCCGCCTCTTCAAGGAGCGCCGCCTTGCATTCAATCTCCCTGTCTTTTCCCCTCGCGGGGGCCTTGCCCTGAACAAGCGTGTACCGCAGTTCCAGATCCGGGCCTTCCATAAAAGCCTTGACGCCGGCCCTGACTTTTTCCGCGTCAAACCCGCGAACGCCCGAATCACGTATCGCCTGCGAAACCGCCTTCATCTCCAGCGGCGGCGCTCCGGCAACTCCCTTGCACAGATACAGAACCGCTTCAATTTTGTCCGCGTCCATGTCCACGCGCGCCTGCGCCTGCTGCGCCTTGAGGAGGGAAAACACAAGAAATTCGCCCGTCCGGATCGATTCGGCGATTGCCTCGTCCACCGATTCGGCGGACACAAGGGAGGCTTCAGGAGCGCCCTTCGCCCTTGCCGCATCAAGCGCCTCCTCTCCTGTGGGCGGCGACAGGCGGGGATCTCCGGGTTCAAATTTGAAATAGAACGTGATCCCGTCTGAACCACGGTCAACGCTCCAGAGGGGCTTTGCAAAGGGGATGATATCCGCCCAGTTTTTGCCTATACGGAGGAAGCCCGAATACTGCGCAACTATGCCGTTTTTTTCTTTTGCAAGCCCCTTGCCCAGAAGAAAAGCCCCATCTCCCCGGGTTTTGGGGGGAACGGGCCTGTTGAATACATTCTTCCCCGGCTTGCCAGGTTTCACAGGGGTGATGGTTCCGGCCTTTGTCCCTTTTTCTGCGTACTTTACTTCTTTTATTTCCGGATCGGCCTGTACCGCTTCTTTTATTTCCTGCTTGTCCCAGGTAACCACCGTTTCTTCCTTCGGGGGAAGGAAAGGCAGCGGGGAAGGCTTCTTTACAACAGTCTCTTTCTTTGTTTTTTCAATCCTGATCCGGTACAATTCAGGCGCGCCCGCCGCGGCAAGCAGTTCCTTCCCGAAGGCATCAAGATCGGCGGGAATCCCAAGACTTTCCCATACGACGGTTTCGCCCGCAGGTTCTTCAGGCGGAATGCCTTCGTAGAGGGTAAGCTGCATGGGATCTTTGGTCTTTGCCCTGGCGGCCTTCTGCAAAAAAGGCTCCAGCGTTTTGGGGGAAGGCGGCGGCGAAAGGCGGCTTTCACCGGCAAGTTTGATCACCGCGTCGGCGTCCCATCCCAAGCCCTCCGGATCGGGGGTAAAGACCAGTGCCGCCAGCATCTCTTCGGGATCGATGACGATGGAAGCGTTTCCCTTCGCAATAACCGCCATGGTTTCTCCGGGCTTTTAGGGTTTGAAACCCGCCGAGATGGCCTGTGAAAGTTTCAGTTTAAGAAAATTGTTTTCTTTCCTGAGTTTTGAAATTTCGTATTGCTGGGATTTGACCGTTTCCACAAGGTCCCCCTGGGTAAGGGCGCCGGAATGAAGCAGATCCTCCACATACTCCATCCGGTTTTCAAAATCAATCTCCGCCTCAAGGCCCGCCTCCTGAAAACTCTCGTCAATCGTTTTTTCATCAAGGGTAAAGTCCTCTTCACCGGAATTGAGGATCTTGTCGGCAATACGGTACACCGCCTGCGAGAGCATGGCTTGGGGTTTGTACAAAAGGACCGGCAGACGCGAGGCCAGCGCCGTATCCTGAACGCTGTCCCGGTAGATGATCCCCAGATGTTCGATCTTGAGCGAAAGGTACTCCTCGCAGGAA
>JAIROE010000104.1 GCA_031257715.1 Treponema sp.
AAGGGATAATATTCCGGATATACACTGTGCTTGTTGGGAGCGATTAAAAAAATAAATTGTATGCCGTTGTCATTGCACCATTGGGCGCGCTTTTCAATCTGCTCAATGATTTTGGCAATGGAAGATTCATCAAACAAATTCTTCTTTTGAAAATCAGCAAGAAGATCACCATCGTCCCTGTCAATATAATACAGCCATCCTTCTTTCCCGACAAGAACCTTGTTCACTTTTTTCTTGTGAAGAATGACATTGTTTACAATATGATTAACAACAACAAAATATTGCCTGAATCCGAACCGATAATTCATATACTCGTCTACCTCTTTCGGGATATCAAGATTGATTGTATTGCCCTTTGTTAGTTGCGGTTTTGCTGCAAAGGTTTTGGTGTCAACTGACAATCCAACGCTCTTGTTGTCTGTGAATATCAGCGGCAGTGCTATGATTAACACGAAAGAAAAAATGAAGATATGCTTTATGATCTTTGTTCTGAAAATAACATATAACGATACGACAATCACTATATAAAGAATCAGAAAAGAAAAAAAATAAATCTTCATATTTGCCCTGTGGAAAAATTCTCCGCGCCTAATTCGGCGCAAATACCATAACCGCTTCCCGGCCGTCAGATCCCTTTGTGGAAAGTTCCAGGTTTCCGTTGCTGATGTTCCATTTGCCGGTGTTTTGCAAATAGGCAAAGAATTCTTTTTCCTTGAGTTTTTCGGGTTCCACGACGGGCGCCATAAGCGTTCCCGCCACGTTTTCGATGGAGATGGTCCTGTCTTTGTCCGTTCCCGGTTCATAGGGAGCGAAATAACGGTTGGGCGCGCCCGTGCCGCTGATCCTCCCGGCGTCAAAATTCAGGGTAAAGATTTCACCGAATCCTTCAGCTGTGAGTTTACTTCGGTCAAAGACGATGTTTGAAGGTTCAGTCCTGATTTCGATCAGCCGCCATTCTTTCCCCAAAACATCGGAGAATTTCGGGGAACCGGCGCACGCACCCATGGCGGCAAGCGCCGCAATCAAAAAGACAGTTTTTACAATGAGCCTCCGCGGAGCAGAGCTCCACGGTATCTTTAGCGTTGGGCTGTACCGGAACGGAGGCTCGTTCGATAGGAAGTTTATAATACCATCTGGTTTAATACCAAATTTTTGTAAACGTTGCTTTATTTCAGCCGGAGCAGAGCGCGAACCGAAGGTTCGACAGGGTATTAAACCAGACTTTCGAATAAATTTCATTCTTTCTCCCATGATGTCAGGGGAGTATAGCACAATACGGTCATGTGTGACAATTCCAGAAAGAGGCGCTGCCTGCCGGGTCTGTTCTTCGGCCTCATTCTTCGGGTTTCAGGCGGCGGGCGGCTTTTTTCAGGCTGTTAAGCCGTTTGGAAGCAAGCCGTTCTTCGCGGGATGCCCGGGACGGTTTTGCCGGCCGCCTCCGTTTGGGAAGCCGGGCCGAATCGGCAACCAGGGTTTCCAGCCGGGCGTAAGCCCGCTCGAGGTTGACGCGCCGGGACCGTTCCTCACTTGATACGACGATGATTTCATCATCCAGGGTTATTCTGTTTCCCAAAAGCTCCCGAAGGCGGATTATCTCCGCTTCAGAAAGTCCCGCCAGAGATCCTACGGAAACGCGAAGCGTTACTTTGGTGTTGACCTTGTTGACATTTTGCCCGCCCGGCCCGCCGGAACGGGAAAAGGCCGCCTCGGCGTTTTCACGGATGGAGAAGCGAAGAACGGACATATTCATGGCGTTTCATCACCAACGGGAAAATCGCCAGGACCGCCCGCGGCGTACCGAAACATCAGAGGCGGCGGAACGCCCGCCCCTAACCTGCTGCCCGCTTGAGTTCCTCAACCCTGTCGGTCTTTTCCCAGGGAAATTCCTCCCTGCCGAAATGACCGTATGAGGCCGTCTTTCGGTAAATGGGGCGCCTGAGATTCAGGGTTTCGATGATCCCTGCGGGAGAAAGGTCAAATACTTTGGATACCGCCCCTTCTATACGGTTTTCAGGTACGGTTGAAGTACCGAAGGTATCCACCATGACCGAAACCGGAAAGGGAACGCCTATGGCGTAGGCAAGTTCCAGTTCACAGCGTTCCGCAAGGCCCGCGGCGACTATGTTTTTGGCCGCATACCGGGCCATATAGGCCGCGGACCGGTCCACCTTGGTAGGATCCTTCCCGGAAAAAGCCCCGCCGCCGTGGCGGCCCATGCCGCCATAGGTATCCACGATGATCTTCCGCCCGGTAAGGCCGGTATCGCCAAAAGGCCCCCCCACCACAAAGCGGCCGGTGGGATTGACAAAATAGGTGGTTTTCTCATCCAGAAGGCCGGCCGGCTCCAGAATGGGTCTGATGATCTCATGTATGATAGTATCCCGTATCTCGTTATAGGGAACCCCGTCGTCGTGCTGCTGGGACACCACCACCGCGTCAATGCGTACCGGCTTATGGCCCTCGTATTCTACCGTTACCTGGCTTTTGGCGTCGGGCCTGAGCCACGGTATGGTCTTTTTTTTCCGCAGTTCCGAAGCCCGTATGAGGATCTTGTGGGCCAGAGTTATGGGGAGGGGCATGAATTCCGCCGTTTCGTTACAGGCAAAACCAAACATCATACCCTGATCCCCCGCGCCCTGCTTTCCCTTGTATTCGTCAAGTCCCGTACCGGAAACCCCCTGACTTATGTCGGGGGACTGACTGTGGATCATGTCCAGAACCGCCATGGACTGAAAATCAAGCCCGTAAGCGGGATCCGTATAACCTATGTCCCTGGCTACGCTGCGGACCACATCCTGAAAATCAACAAAAGTACCGGTGGTTATCTCCCCCCCTACAAGCACAAGGGAAGTGGAAGCGAACGTTTCACAGGCAACGCGGCTTTGGGGATCATCCTTGAGGCAGGCGTCCAGAATCG
>JAIROE010000185.1 GCA_031257715.1 Treponema sp.
CAAGCCGCCGCGCCGTCCTTCCGGCGTGGATATCCAGCGGAATGTAAAGGGAGGCGGGGCTGATGCTTTTCCAGAGCCCCATGTCAACGGCGTCTTTTCTTACAAGCCAGCGGAGCGCCAGATTGAGCCGCTTGCAGGCGGAAAAAGACCGGGGATCGGCGATGTGTTTGCTGAACACGCCGCCGTTGGCCCTGGCCGCCGTATCCCTGAAACGGGCCATTCCCCGCCAGATTTCTCCGGGTTCTTCGGATCCGGGCTTTTCAGCCCCGGACCCTTCGGCCCCCGGCTTCCCCGCGAACAGCGCCTCAAGCGATCCGTATTTTTCATGACACGCGCGCAGTCCCCGGCAATAGTATTTGAGATCCCCTTCAAAAAAGGTCCGGTGAATGACGCCGCCGGAAAGTTTTTTCCAGCCGCCGGACATGATGTAATCATGGGGGCTGTTTCCCATGAGGGAAAACATGCGTTCCGCCGAACGGAGGACAAGATCCCGCCTGCCCCACGCTATGGCCGCCGCAAGAAAAGCGGCGTTCTCAATGTCTCCGGGACAGGTATAGCGGCGGGGAAATTTAACGGGATCGGAAGAAATAAATTCCGCCCTGTTGACGCGGGCATACCAGCCGTCAAGGATTTTCCTCTGGCGGGACTTTGTCATGCCCCAGGCGGCCCGCGCCTGGCTTCGGGAGGGCATGTCAGTTTTTTTCCAGAATGCCCATGTTTGTGGCGATACGGATTGCGTCCGCCCGGTTAAGCGCGCCGAGCTTGCCGTAAAGGACGCTGATAATGTTTTTAACAACGCTAAGGTTAAGATTGTGCCCTTCGGCAATCTCTTCCCTCGTAAACCCCCTGGAAAGTTCCTGCAATACCAGCCGTTCCCGTCTGGTAAAGAACACGGCCTCTTTATCCGTCTTTTCTTCCTGACGGAACCGCTCAATTACAAGGGATAATTTCTTGCCGTAAGCCGAAGCGCGGCTCCGCACGGATTCAAGCCAGTCGCGGGGAATGGTACTCTCGCCACCAAGGACTTCTCCCAAAAGGAGCCGCATGTCTTCTCCCATTTCCACGAAAGGCATGTCAAAGCCGTTGGGAAGGGCCGCTTCATAGACCCTCTCCAGAGAAGCCGCCGCGCCCCTGCCGTCTCCAAGACGGAAACGGGCCGCCGCCTCAAGGACGCCCATTTCCAGCATTCCAAGGAGGTAGCTCCCCAACCCCTGCTGGTTTTTCCTGAAGGTAAGAATATCCAGCACTGCGTCATACTGCCCTTCGGCATAGAAGCACTTTGCCTTCACCAAAGTCTCAAGGTGGAAAAACGTTGAATTGAGTTCGCTTTCCTCAAATTCATTTCTGAGCCATGAGGCGGTCTTGCCTGATCTTCCCGTATGGGCATAAAACCAGCCGGTGACAATATCGTGAATAACATGACGGTTAAGATAAGCCTCAATTTCAAGCTGGGATTCAAGCTGTTTCCATATTTCCTTTACACCCTGATAGTCCCCGTAATGAAGGCGCAGGCGCAGCAGAAAAAAAAGAGCCCGGTTTTCAGTCTCGTACTGTTCCCTTTCACGGGCCTTGAATACCACCTGCTGGGCATACCGTTCGGCGCCGCCCGTATCCCCCCTGAAGTAGGCCAGCTCGGCCCAGGCCAGATCATCGATGCCGTAAAAACAGCCGTCACAGGAGCTGACAACATGGGGAATCACGCGCGAAAAAGCCGTAATGGCCCTTTCAAATTCCCCCGCCGGCGCGGGCCAGGAGACCTGGCTGACATAGGAAGTGATGTTGGTTTTGGTGATGGGCCCCTTAAGATGCCGGGGGTGGCGCATGTAGTAATAATTGGCCTTTATGAAATTGGAAAATCCCGAATAATCCCTGGTATACCGGGAGGTCATGAGGGAAATGACGCCCAAATGATTGTAGCACCCCATGAGAATATGGGAACTTACAGGACTCGGCGGCAGAGCTTCAAAGTATTGTACGGAGGCGCGAAACCGCTTTTCCGATTCCTCAAAGCGTCCAAGATTGTACAGAAGCCTGGAATAAATGACATGGTGCAGAAAAAGATAATCCTCATTCTCCTCGTCCCTGTTCTCCGCCTTTACAAGCCGGTCCAGGATACCCAGGAAAAAATACACCGCGTCGCGGGGCAGGATCCGGGGGAAAGTATAAATGATATCGACGAGTCCCGCGTAATCTCCCGCCCGCTCAAGGTTGAGGGCCGCGTCCATGCGGAGGTTATTTTTGAGGCACCATTCGGCCGCCAGAAGGGAAACTTTTCTGATTTCCTCCGCCGGAAGCTCCCCCTGCCTTTCCCGGAGAAAATCCAGAAAAATTCCGTGGATACGGTAGCCGTGAAGGTAGGTATCAAAACGGATAAACGAAGTCAGTTTTTCCATCTCGCCAACAAGTTCCTGCCGGGGAACAAGTTGTTCCAGAAGGTCCATGGGCCAGTATTCCAGAAAGGAAATGCAGACAAGAAATGTCCGCAGTTCCGAAGGCAGCCCCTTGTAGGTACGCTCGAGACGGGCCCGGATTGCGCCCGTATTGAGAAGGCGCCGGGTGTATTGTTCGCCGCTTTTTTCCATTTCCCCGGCAAGGAAGTTGACCGCCAGCGCCCAGCCTTCGGTATCGCTGTGGATGTTTTCCAGCTCCAAAGGCGAAAGGGTGATGTTTCGGAGAGCAAAAAAATCCTCCGTTTCCTTTTTGCTGAACCGCAGTTCGTCCGTCCCCACACGGGCAAGGCGGCCTTTGGAAAGAAGGGGAATGGCGTTGATACCCGGTTCCTTCCGGCAAATAAACAGAAAGATCAGATTGGGAAGGGACTCGGCAAGGACCCGCTCGATAAACCGCAAAACCGTTTTGGCGTGCAGCAAATGAAAATCGTCGCCGACAAAAACATACTTCCGCCCGGCAACCATGATCCTGTCCAGCACCGAAAAAAAACGGTGGAACTGCCGGGTCGTTTCCGGGAAACCGGTCTCCACAAGGGCTTTCCTCGCGTCTTCGCTGTAAAAACCGACGGCATTGGTCAAATTTTCCCAAAAGCGCCGGGAAACATTATCCCGCTCGGAAAACTGCACCCAGACGATCCGCCCGGGTCTTTTGTGGAAAAACGAAGATGCGGCATAGGTTTTGCCATAACCTTCGCCCGCGGTCATGATGGTCACAAAATTTTGCAGGGACTTTTCCAGAATATCGTCTATCCGCCCACGCTCCAGATAAACGCCGCCCGGAACGACCGGCATGTTGGTCTTCGGATCTTTATCTTCCATCTGAATCTTGTTTCAACCTGAATCTTGCTTCAACAATCCTCTCTCCGTTGCTATCCTCACCGCGTCGGCCTGGTTTAACGCCCCCAATTTATTGTAAATACTTTTAACCACGCTCTTTACGGTGTTAACCGATATGGAAGAAGCGCCCGCGATTTCCTCGCGGGTAAGGCCCTGGGAAAGCCCCGTGAGAACCTCCAGTTCCCGGCGGGAAAGTCCCGTGCCCGCAAGCGGCCGGCGGCCCTGCCCTCCGCCGTCCCTGAATTTTTCCATGACCATCAGTACTTTTTTGGCATAAGTCGAAGACAAGCGGTGAATCCGTTCCAGCCATTCACGGGGAACGGCGCATTCGCAAGATCCCTTGAGAATGCCCCCAATCATGGACCGGGTGTCCTTTCCCATTTCGATAAAGGACAGATCAAGACCGTTGGGGGCCGCAAGCTCCCAGGCCGCCTCCAGCGCGCCGACGGCGCCTTTGATATTGTCAAGGCGGTAATAGCACAGGGCCTCCATGAACTTGAAGAGTATCTTGCCGAACAGGAGGTTCCCAAAGCTGTTGTAACTGCCCCTCTGGTTTGTCATGGCGGCCATGGAGGCATGGTATCGTCCTTCATGATAATGGTATTTGGCCCGTACCAAGACCTCAAGGCCATAGTTCAGGGAACTCAGCTCGCTTTCCTCAAAATCGTTCTTCAGCCAGGAGGCGATTTTGCCGCTTTGCCCCGTCTGAAGATAAAACCAGCCCATGATGATATCATGGTATGTATAGCGGTTGAGGTAATTTTCTTGTGAAAGCTGGGCTTTAAGGAGCTTCAGAAAATCCTCTATTTTTTCATGATTCCCGTTGTATATGCTGATCCGTATAAGATAGTACAGGGCCCGGTTTTCAATTTCATACTGATTTGCCTGCTGCGCCCTGCGAAGGGCCTGCAGGGCGAATTGTTCCGCCTCCGCCATATCGGCTCTGAAAAAGGCGTACTCCGCACGGGCAAGCTCGTCAATACCGCTGAAACATCCCCCCATGGTCCGGCTTACATAGAAAGCCATGGCGGCATTGGCTTCAATGTACTTTTCAATTTCCCCCTTGTCGGGAACGCTCACCCTGCATACATAGGCGCTGAGGCCCGCCACAACTTCAGGTCCCGAAGAGGAATAGCTATGACCGCTTAAACGGTAATATTCGTATCCTTTTTCAAACCAGCGGGTAAAATCATAGTCGCGGGTATGGGTACAGGCGGTAAGCCCGACGAATCCCAGATGATTGTAACAGCCGCTTAAAGTCAGGTAGTGCGCGGGGCTGGGCTCTTCCGCTTCAAGATCGGCGATGACTTTTTTTATTTCCGTCACGGCCCGGTCAAACAACTCCAAAATACTGAAGATCTGGAAACGGAGCATCCGGACGGCAGGAATTTTCCGGAATGTCTCTTCCGGGGCCCTTTCGAGGATTTCAAGGAGAAGCCTTGCGATGCGGTTCGGCAGGGACAGGGGAAAAGCCCGGTAAACGACATCGACGAGCATGTTGTAATCGTGGGCTTTTTCATAGTAACTGATGGCATCCAGATTCTGGCCGTTCGCCACACACCACGCGGCGGCCCTGGTCCATACATCCTTTTTTTCCTCCTCACTCAATTCATTTTGTCTTCCCTTGAGGTAATCAAGAAAAAGATGGTGAATATGATAAGCGTCAAGGTAAGGATCAAAACGGATAAAAGAACCGACGGAGGCCATTTTTTCCAAAAGCGGGACGCCCCCTTTTCCGCCGTCTGCCGCCGGGTTTTTGGAGGCCAGTTCCTCAAGCAAATTTGAGGCCAGATGATCGACAAGGGACAATTTGACAAGGATACGCTGCAGGGCGGGTTCCAGCGGGGCCATGACTTCGCTTTCTATAAGCCTGAAAATATTGGCCCTGAGGGCCTGGGGCACATAGCCCCTTGTGGGGGGAAGATTCTTGAGCGAAAGGGCCGCCAGATGTATGGCGAAAGCCCATCCTTCCGTATCATTATAGATAAACGAAAGCGTCTGCTGGGACGGGTTGAGGTTCTGGAGCCTGAAATAGGCGGCCATTTCCTCCCTGTTGAACCGGAGATCCTCCTCGGTGATGCGGGTCACCTGTCCTTTTGAGACCATTTTCATGAGGTTGAAAGGAGGTTCACTCCGGGAGACAAGAATTGAGGAAATATTGGGAAAAGAAGAGGTAACGGAATGTTCCAGAAAACGAAGCACCATCTTGTCGGAAATAAGGTGCAGGTCGTCATAAACAAAGATGTACTTGCAGGCGGGATCTACGTCATGCCGGGGGATCTCAAGATAGCGCTCAAACTGCCGTTCCGTAGCGGGAAAGCCCATCTCCGCGAGTCTTACGGAGCTTTCCCTGCTAAGAGTCGATACGGCGGCGGTAAAATTCTCCCAGAAACGCTCACCTATGTTATCCCGCTCCGAGAACTGAAGCCAGATGGTACGAGCATCGATTTTATGCACCAGGGAATAGACGGCGTGGGTTTTTCCGTATCCCGCCCCGGCTATAACGGTCACAATGGGGCTTTGCAGCGCTTTTTCCAGAAGAATATCAATCCGCGGCCGGGTCAGACTCGTCTGATTCCCGAACAACATGGGAATATTGCTGTGAAAATACTGACCCGGAGGAGACTGCTGCGGGGTTTTCGCTCCATTTTCCTTCGGATCCCGGCGGATTATTTCCGGCATATCCTATCCTCTTTTTGTACTATATTTTAACTCATGGTAGTATTTTAACATAATATTTAAAAAAGGTAAAGAAAATAATAACTTTTTTAGCTCACAATATCGAATATTTCAGGTTAACCGGGGCCTTGTCAACCTCCATTCCAGGGTTTCACCGTCATATCCGGGAATAGTTCGGGGCCTCCTGGGTTATGGTTATGTCGTGGGCGTGACTTTCCCTGAGGCCCGCAGCGGTTATACGGCAGAATTTCCGGTAGTTCCTCAGTTCCTCTATGCTCTTGCAGCCGCAGTAGCCCATGCCCTTGCGGAGCCCCGAAACAAGCTGGTTCATGTAGAACCGCAGTTCGCCCTTGTAGGGAACCCGGCCTTCTATGCCTTCGGGCACCGGTTCCTCATCCTTTCCTATCTGATAGCGATCGCCCGAACCGTCGTGAATGGCCCCCATGCTCCCCATCCCCCGGTATTCCTTGTAGATACGCCCGTCAAAAATGATTTCGCTGCCCGGCGCCTCCTTGAGCCCCGCGAAAAGGTTCCCTATCATCACCGCCCCGGCGCCGGCGCCTATGGCTTTGGTGATATCCCCGGAAAATTTGATACCCCCGTCCGCGATAACCGCGACACCCGATTTGGCCGCCTCTTCGGCGCAGTCCCACACGGCGGTAAACTGGGGTACGCCGATACCGGCCACGATGCGGGTGGTGCAGATGGAACCGGGTCCTATACCGACTTTTACTACGTCGGCTCCCGCCTCAATAAGCCGGCGGGTCCCCTCCCTTGAGGCGACATTGCCGCCTATCACGGGAAGGCCGAATTTCTTTTTGATGCCGCTGACCGCGTCCATGACGTTTCTGGAATCGCCGTGCGCCGTATCAAGGACCACAAAATCAACCTTGGCGTTTTTAAGGAGGGGAAGGCGCACCTCGTAATCCTGGGGAGACACCGCCGCGCCTACGATGAGCCTTCCCCCCCGGTCAAGAGCGGCCCGCGGAAAGCTGGCGTGCTTCTCCATATCCTTTACGGTAACAAGCCCCTTGAGCCGGCCCCCTCCGTCTACTATGGGAAGTTTTTCAATGCGGTGTTTGTCGAACTTTTCACGGGCGTCCGCCACGGAAGGCTCCCCTTCCACCACGACGGGATTTTTTGTCATCACCCCGGAAACAGGAAGAGACTCGTCCCGGCAGAATCTGAGATCGCGGCTCGTGATGATCCCCGTAAGGCGTCCGTCCCCGTTGAGCACCGGCATCCCCGAAACATGGTACTGATCCCGCAGTGCAATCACGTCCCTTATCTTCGCGTCTTCGGTAACGGTCACAGGCGAATCAATGATCCAGTTAAGAAAGCGCTTGACATTCCCCGCCTGACGGGCCTGCTCGGCGGGGCTTAAGTTCCTGTGTATCACCCCGGAACCTCCCTCAAGGGCGATTGCGATGGCAAGCTTCTCCTCGGTTACCGTGTCCATTGCCGCCGAAATAACCGGCACATTGAGCACCACCCCGTCGCACAGCACAGAACGGACATCGCAGTCCCTGGGAAGCACATCGCTGTAACCGGGGAGAAGAAGAACATCATCATAGGAAAGGGCTTCGCTAAACATCGTTAATCCTCCATCAGTTTCCGGTATTTCAGGGCCAGCTCTTTCGCCTTCTTCGCCGCAAGGCCGGAATACCGTTCCGGATTTTCAAAAAAGGAAAGCGCCTGCGAAGCATCGGGAACGATTCCCGTCTCCGCCATCTTCCTTCCTATTTTCTCAAGCACATCGCTTTCGCCTGACAGCGCCTGGGCAAAACTCAGTTTTTCGGCCTCGGCCCGGAGGGTGATCTTCCGTATCACTTCGTGGGCATCCGAAACGCCCGCCTCGGCAAGGAGAATATACGCCGGTTCGGCAAGAATCCCGCCGGGGATTCCACCCGCGCCGCTGCGCAGGTTGTCAAGGAGCCGTTCACGATCCACGCCAAGATCCTCGACGACCCGCGTCATGCGGTTCACGGCAAGGCAGAAACCCGCCGTATAATCGGCAATGAAACGCTGGCTTGCCGAATTGGTGAGATCCCGCTGATGTTCGCTTATCTGATCCATGAAGAAAGTCATCACCCTGGGCATAAACGCCTTCCACAGGCTCTTTACATGCTCGGAATTCCAGGGGTTCCGCTTCTGCGGCATGGTGGAAGAACCGACTTGATGTTTGCCGAATCCTTCCCGCAGCTCCGCTATTTCCGTGCGCTGCAGGTTGCGGAGATCGTCGGCCAGGTTGGCGATGATGCCGAAAGCGACGTTGAATTCGAGCAGCAGGCGGAGAAGATACTCGGGTTCCACAAGCTGGGTGGAATGTTCGGAAGGCAGAAGCCCCAGTTCGGCAAGATAAACGCGCTCCAGTTCCTCGGGGTCCCTTGCGATCATGGAAGCGGCGTTGTATGCGCCCGTGGCTCCGGCAAGTTTTCCCCTGAGCTCTTTTGAAAGCCGCCTGATTTCAAGGATCGATTTTCCCAGCCGGGAAACATACTCCGCCATGGCGAAACCCAGGGTAATGGGAACCGCGTGCTGGCCGTGCGTCCTTCCCGCCTGGGGGGTCTCCGCTTCCCGCTCCGCAAAATCGCAGAGCAAACGTTCCAGCTTTTCAAGAAGGGGAAGCGCCACCGACCGCGTTACCCCCGCCATGCGGTACGCGAGGGCCGAATCGAGAATGTCGGCGCTGGTCGCCCCCAAATGTACCAGCGCGGAAAACCGGGCGGGCACCTTCTCCTTGAGCACATTCACCAGCGCCCTTATATTGTGGCGCGTCTTTTCCTCTTCGGCATAGACCGCCGCGGGATCAATCAGCGCGGCGTCCCTGTCGAGCTTTTCCCCCAGTTCTTCCGAAAGCTCCCCCCGCATGGCAAGGCGGGCCTTTATCAGCGCGACTTCAGCCTTGAGGCACGCGGCTATAACAGCCTCCTCGGAAAGCCAGGGAACAAGGGAATCGTACACGGCCTCTTCGGAAAGGGAATACCGGTGATCCAGGGGAGAAATATTGCGGAAAATATCACGGGCTAACATAGCCGATTATGGCGGAAAAGAATGTTGAATGTCAATGGCTAACCGGCGCAACCGGTTAGCTGGGGAGTTTCGGCAAAGCCGAAACTCCAGAGACCATTCGCAGAACGGAACTCCAGAGGCCGTTCGTGGAACGAAACCCATGGCTCGTCACGGTTGTCACGGACGGTATGCGGCTAAAGGCGCGGGCGTTCAGCCTGTCAGCGACTTCAGTTCCTGTATTTCCCTGATAAGCCTTGTGCGGCTGTAATCGCGGAAGCGTCTGGGGATCATCTCTTTGGACGTACATTCCAGAATGGCCACGAGGTTCTGCAGCTCTACCTCATGGGGATACGCGGCGGGAACAAAGTCGCCCATGGCCTCCTCCATGTCGTTCCGCGTCACAAAAACGCGGTTGTCCATGGCGGCAAGGAGCTTCGCCCTGACCAATACCGCCTCAAGATCGGCGCCCGAATATTCGTAACGGTATTTCCTGAAAAGATCCGATATGGAAAATTTCCTGATGTCAAGATCGAGCTTCTTTACAAGGGTATTAAAAAGGGATTCCCGGTCGGCGTCCGATTCGGGATAAAAGAGGGCAAGATGCTCCTCGGCCCTGCCCTGCCGTTTCAGATCTATGGGGATAAGATCGGGCCGGCAGGTGATGAGGAACCAGATGATCTTCCCCCGGTATTCGGTGTTTCCCATGAAGCTTGCGATCTGGGCAAAGACGCGGTTGCTGGTTCCCGAATCCCCCTCCTGATCCCTGCTTCCCAGAAACGCGTCGGCCTCGTCTATCATCACCGCCACGGGCGCCATCGCTTTGAGTATACTGAGGACTTTTTCAAGATTCGATTCGGTATCACCCTGCCATTTGGATCTGAAGTTGCGGAATTTCACCATGGGTATGCCTATCTCCCCGGCAAAAGCGCTGACCATAAAACTCTTCCCCGTACCCACGGGCCCGGCGATAAGGTAGCCCATGGGAAGCACGTCGGGCCGGCCCATTTTTATCGCCCTGGCGGCGTTCCTGAAACGCTTCTTCACAAAATCATGGCCGGAAACATGGGACAGGTTGAAACCGGTCTCAAGAAATTCCAGCAGCCCCGCCGCCTCATCTTCAATTATTTCTTTTTTCTTCCGGCGCAGGTAATCAAGGGAAAGCGGGGTGTTCTTTTCATAACTTTCCGAAACAAGCTGGTTCAGGTTCATCAGATTAACGCCGTTTGTAACAGACGCTATGTTCCCGGTCCCCAGCCCCCGGTCAAGAAGCAGCCTGCCGTCTTTCTCCCTGAATTTGAGAAAACTGGCCCGTACTTTTTCATCGGGGAAGGGAACGGCGATCTTGACCGTCGCGGGAGACCCCGCGAGCCGGGGCGAAATATCGGCGATGTTTTCCGTAAGGAGGATCACCGAAATGTCGCCGTGTATGAATTTCGGCTCAATGGCCCAGCGGTTAAAAGTAACAAGACAATAGCGGTCCGTGTCGGAAAGCCGTATCAGGTCGCCCGCCGGAACGATGGTTTCGGCGTAATCGATGATGAGGACCATGCGGCAGTGTTCTCTCCTGTCCCGGGGAATGCGCGAGAGGAAATACCGCTCAAGGTTGGGGAAGCTCACCTCGGGATCGGGGGAAACAAAATCCACGGAGCCGTCATCGGCAGAGGAGTTCCTCTTTTCCATGGCCGCAAGGTAGTCCTTCTTCATGTCTTCACCGCTGAACGATACGCCGGAGGACCGGTCATAAAACGCGATGATATCCTCGTTGCCAAAGAGGACTTCGGAAATATATTCCTGCACGCGGGTAAAAGTAAATTCGCCTTCCTTTTTTTTATGGGGAAGATAGTCGCGTATGTTTCCATACAGAATATACAGGTTCGCCGTCCGCGAACCGTATTTGTTCGCCATCTCCTGGGCCCACGCGGGAAGTATTTTGATGTACCCTTCGTTTCTGTAATTGTATTGATCGGGCATCAGGACCTCTTTACAGGCACGCGGTTTCCGGAAGATTATGGGCGCCGTCCGCAACCCTGACGGTTTCCCTCCTGAAGGAAGAAATCACCTGTCCCCCGGACCCGCGGTAAGGTTGAAGACAAATTCCCCCGCCCGCTGCTGGTGAAGCGGCAAGTCCCGAATGAGCCTCCGCGGGGCAAGCCGAAACAAGCAAACTTGCTTGCAGGTGTCTTGGGCGCTGCCTAATTCGGAACGGAGGCTCGTTCGATAGGAAGTTTATTATACCGTCTGGTTTAATACCAATTTTTTGCAAGCATTGTGTTATTTGAGCCGCGGCAAGCCGCGTAGTATTAAACCAGACTTTCGAATAAAACCGGTTCACCATACCCCCTGTCTTTGGAGTTTACCCTGTTTTTTCCTCAATGCCAAGATATGCGGCCGGGATTCAGTATCAATGAGCCTCCGCGCGGCAAGCCGCGGGGTATTAAACCAGACTTTCGAATGAAATGGATGGATAGTCTGTAAAGACAACGCGAACAAGGATTTTTTTAACTTCTTTTGGGGATATTTCAAAAACACCGGAGGCCCCCGCATGGAGGGCCGCCCGGAAACTGTAACAATTTACTTCAAACTAAACGCCTCTACAATGTTCGCCTTGTTGGCCTGTACGGTAATATTTTTGGTCACCGTGTCGCCGTTGGAGAAGGTAAAGGTTACATCGTAGGTGCCGGGATCGAGGGTAAGGCCGCCCACCCAGGCTTTACCGGGCAGATAGCGCCCGCCCCGGATATCGGCTTTTTCGGAAGCGTCCACTCCCTTCTTGGCGGCCGTCGCCGCGGCGATTACCGCCAATTGAGGCAGGCCCTGGCCCACGGCAACCTGAGCGGCCACTTCAACGGCGATATACTTGATCAGCGCCCTGATATAGGTTTTTGTTCTGATAGAAGGGTACTTTACCCCAAAAACTTTCTCCGTCACATCACCAATATCCTCAAGCAGATCAAGCGTAACTTTCTGGCCGTTCACGTCAATTTCCACGCTGTCGATGACCGAAGGGCGGGGCTCAAGGCTGGGAAGCGCCAGATTCCCGTAGGTAAGCCGCATTTTTTCGTTGTCAATGGGCCTTAACGCACTGAGGGCCGGGAAAAAGAACAAGTCCAGGTCTTCAATCTTTTCAACCTTGGCCGGAGAAAGACCGGTAAAACCGATAAAGTTGAGCCGGGCCTTTCCCGCGGGAATGGCTTCTACTTTCTCATCGTTGAGAGAAGGAAAGGTTTTACCCAAATTTTTTATATCCGTCAGCGCCAAATCCGCCCACTCCCGGCGGCCTTCCACATAGCGGGTAAAAATCACTTCCAGATACTTCGCCAGAGCCGAATTCTCAAACGGAGCCGCTTCGGGATTGGGCTTGAGAATCTCCTCGGGAACCGGCACGAGAAAACCGGGAAGACCGGCGGCTTTACAGGCAATGCCGACAGCATCCGCAATAAAGGCGGTAATCAACTCGGGCCTTATAGCGGAATCTTCCTTGACGGTATATTTGCCCTCCAGCGCCTTGATTTTGTCGGTCGCGCCATTGATCAGGGCCGCGGCGTTATCGATTTCACCATTGTGGTAGTAATTAAGGGCCCTGAATATGTTGGTATAGATGTCCTCGTAATCCTCACCCGCGTATTCTTTGGTGTTGTCATTGGCGAAGTAGGAAGCAATATCCGCGGTTACGCTTTGCGTATAAGCTTCCCTGATAAGCCGCTCCGCCTCATCCAGGTCCGTGGATGATTCAGCATGTCTTTCCGCGTAATGTTCAAGGTTTCCCTTGTCCAGATACAGCAGTACGGCGTTATTTTCCGGATAAATCGGTTTTTTGGCGGCCTGTCCTTTTTCAATTGCCGCCAATGCGTCTCCAAAAGACGCGGCCCCGACCGCCTCGTCTATTTCCTTGTAGACATCGGGTTTGGTGGCGCAGGCAAAGAGCAGGAAAGTTACGCCCAATACCGGCAGCAGTTTTTTTACCAAACCGTTTTTCAGATTCGTCATTCAATTCTCCTTTTTCTTCAAAAATTTATCAAATTGTTCCATCTTCACAAAACCCCGGCGAAACGACGTTTCCAGGAGGCTTTAACGGAAACAGTTTGTCACACAACCAGAAACAGAACAAAAACCCGTTCCCTCTACAGTTTATGCTTGGCCTGCACGATCATCTTTACAATCGGATCGGCTTGTCCTTCCCAAAGGACCCGGTTCGTCTCCAGATTGGTTATAGTCGCCTTGACATAATAAGTGCGCGTAGACTGGTTATCGAGCTTTTGAACAATGGCATTTACCTCGCCGGTCAGCATGAAATTGGCGCCCGTCTCGTTGGCCAGAGCGGCGGCAGTCGCCTCGCTGGCATTGCTCTGCTGATCCTGCCGTTCCTCCCGGAGGGCTTCCCGCATATCTCCGCCCTCAACAAATTCCAGTTTGCCGCTGTTGATAATGGCAGTCCGCATGGCGCCCGAAATAATGGAAGTATCGATACGCTCACTGCTGGCGTTTCTGAATCTTCCCACAATAACCGTCGGCAGCTCTCCGCTGTTTTTTCTGGAATAGTCGTTGATGTACGTGTCAATCCGGGGCGAAGTCAAGGCCAGGGCGATAAGAGCGTTAGAAGCTTCCTGAACATCGGCGGAACTCCATTCACCGGTCAAATCCACCGCAGCGGCACCGTCTACCCGGGTAACCGTGGTCCCGGTAGTCGCGCATGACATCATCACCAGCGCCATGAGGCAAACCGCCAGTACCAAAACATTTCTTTTCATTTCAAAATCCTCCTGAAAACATGAATTTAATACGCCTTCACCGGGCATATTGATACTACAATAATATCATTCCAATTGGATTTACAAGCCTTTCCCCTCCCGTATTTCACCGAAAGAGGAAATAACGGCCAATGAAATTTTACCCGCAGCCCCGGTGTGTATGTATGGGTCCGTGTGCGGTGATGGGGGGGGGGGGGGGGGGGGGGG
>JAIROE010000261.1 GCA_031257715.1 Treponema sp.
CTCATTGGCAACAGCGCCGGAACTCAATCCCAGCTGGTTTGCAATAAATTCAGTTCTGCTGCCGCCTGTATACTCCAATACACTTGTAACATTCCCGCTTTCGTCAACAAATGTTATATTATCGCTGTCATCGTTTTCTATTTTCAGAATGCTCCCGTCTATGCCTTTGGTCACTTTCCAGTAATCCGCGCTGGAGTCGTACATATCGAAAATCGCCCGTTGCAACCCGGTAATTCCATTATTCCCGGCAAAGGAAAAGAGATTGGCTTCCAGGGCCATTTGGGCTCCTATGCTTCCCGCGCCGTAGGTTTGCATCAAATCTATAGCGGTGTTTATGTGGCCGGCTACGGCGTTGTCCCTTTCCACGGCTTGCTGTTCAGCGCCGTTGTCCAGTCCGTCGCGGTAGGATTCATGGGAAAAATACACGTTAAGACCAAAACGGCTGGTGTCGTTCAAGGCGTTCTGGCCCAGGGCAATGTTTTTTACGCCCGTTGATTCGTCAACCTTGCTCTCCGTTTCTTTAACATCCGGGTTTTCGAGGATCTTTGTCCGCCCCGCCAGTATGGCAAGGTACTCGTCTTTGTTGGTTTCGGAACCGGAATAAAGGGTTCGCATCTGGCTGGCGTATTTTCTCGCGGCGTCTTCTTTGGAAGTCAACAAGTCAAGGTTCACGGCCCATGCCTCAAGACCTCTGGCGGCGGCCATGAGGCTTCCCAGGCTCACATCGGCGCCGCCGGTTCCCAGGTTCATCCGCACTCCGTCACGGCCAAGGTGAAGCTCCAGAAGCCCGGAATTTATTTTACCCTGGCTTACCAAACCAAGGTTAAACAGATTCATGCTAAAATCGCCGCCCATGGCATAATTTACCCCCTGCCCGGCAAGGCTGCCGGCGAGTCCGGACAGCTTTGTTCCATCAACATACAGGGATTTGGTAAAACCTTCCAGACCCCGATTCATCATCCCCGTGGTGAAGGTGCTTGTCATGCCGGAAAGAAGGCTGGACGGCAGTCCTTCCACTCCCTGGAAAAATGTCTCCGTGGAATATCCCCAGCCTCCGTTGCGGCTGTATGTTACCCCGTTCAGGGCGCTGGTCACAAGCGTCGAGGTTATGGTTTCCATGCCCTTCATGGCGGTCTGTACGACGGCTTTGCCCGCGGCGCTGCCTGCCGCTCCCGCGGTTATGCCGGTAAGGCCCGCTCCCTGGGCAAAAAAGCCGCCGCTTACTCCCGATACGCCGTTAAACACTCCGCTCACGGCGTTGCTTGCCGCGCTTATGAGTACCGCCTTGCCGAAGGCGAACCCCGCTTCATCCCAGGTCTTGTATCCTCCAACGGCGTCGAGGGTGTTAAAAACCAGATCATCTGTCACGCTTATGGCGGTCATGACTCCCATCATGGCAAGGGCGCTGGCCCCGCCGGTAAAGGGAGCCGCCGCCATGGATATGACCCCGGTTACCACCTGCAGGCCTATATCGGTTATTGTCCTGATGCTGGGAGCGTCAAAGATGCTGCTCCGGGAATCCCACAGGGGTTTATCCCAGACCGCCGAAGCGATTTTTCCCGTCCCCACGGAATCCATGGCCTGCCAGTAGATAAAATCGGCAAGCAGCCTGCCCAGTTCTCCGGCCCCTTCATCATAAAACAGCGTGCGTCTGGTTACTTCTTTAACATCCTCCCGCTGGGCGGGGGCGTATCCGATATGGGCGCCGAATTTTCCCGGACTTTGTTCCCGGTCCTTCAGGTCTATCCAGCGTTCGATCCATGTAATGGTAGCCGTGCCGTTCACTTCGTCCGTTTCAAATACCGGGGTGTATCCGTCCAGTCCTTTGGCCTTGATAATGGTGTTTTCTTCGCCGTCATCGCCGAATATTTTTTTTGTCGCGGTTTCCACTTCCTTATGCACATTTTCAATAAGGCCCTGAATGGCAAAGGCGTTAAGGCCGGATAAATAACTTTCGCTTACATTGGTTTTTATCTCCACCGGTTCCATTTGATAATTTACATACCCCTGAACTGTCGCCTGTTCGGTGATTACCGGTTGAAAAACGGTGGAGTGCACAAAGATGTCCCGTATATAGTTTTTTCCGTCCCCGCGCCAGAAGCCCCGCATGATAAATATCTCGTCCATTTTTTCCCGGAAGTTCCCGTTGGCGTTGTCCACGGTTTTGGCGAGTCCCCGGATCGCCTCCGACGCGGCGGCCTGGGCATCGGCGGCCAGCCGTTTTGCTTCCCGGGCGGCGAGTTCCGCATTGGTTTCCCTGGCCAGGTTCATCGCGGCGGCCTGGGCCGCGCCGGAATTCCAGACATTAAGGCCGCCGGTTCCCCGCCGGACCTGCCGGACCGCGGTGTCCGCCATGCCGTTTATCGACGCCAGGGCCTGGGAGAGACCGCTTATCCCGGCGGTATCAAGGAGGCTTTTCAGGAGATCCTCCGCCGCCACGGTTGTATAGCGGCTGCTCATGGCGGCGGGGTCTCTGGTGTCCATGGTCCGGGCCATCATTTCCGCATCGGCGCCGATAAGGTTCAAAAGCGCCCGGGACGACGCTTTTTCCGCGGCCGCCGCCGCTCCGGCAAGCCAGGTTTCCTTGTCCTCAAGACCGGCAAGATAGGCCGCCGCCCAGGCGCCGCTGATCCGGTGGTACTCGCTGCTGTAATCTTCGGCCCATTGCCTGTAGGCTTCCGCCATTTTTTGGTTCCCCGTTTTCCACGCTTCCCTGCCCCGTTCCAGGATCAGCCCCGCGGTCTCCTGCCAAAGGCGGTACTTTTCGTTAATATCTTCCCGCTGCTGGGCCCATTCCGTTTCCCGGGCCGCCAGTTCCGCTTCATACCGCATCCTGTAGGCCCGGGAGATCAGGGAGGCGTAGCTGTTCGCCAGGTCATGGTATTCAACCGGATATTCCGATCCGTTGACCATCACCCCGGCCAGGTCTTTGATGATCACCTCCTCAAGATTTTCCAGATGGTTTTTCCGGGCCGCCGCGTTTTTCCCAAAGGCCAGTGCCGCCATTTCTTTCAGACCCTGGGCATCCCCTTCTCCGGCGATAAAGGCGTTGACATACGCAAGATAATTGTTTTCCTTTTCCTGGCGGTCCAGCGCGTCCCGGTTCCACTGGTATTCCAAATCCCGCTTGTTGTCTTCGTTGTCGCTCCGCGTCCATTGGGTCAGCCGGGCTATGGCCGAGGAGACATTCTGATATGTTCCGCCTATATCCCGGTTCATCATTTCCCAGGAATCCCGGAGCAGTTCCATTTCCCTGTCCGTCACGGAGCCCATGGCCGACAACGAGGTCCGGATGTCGTTCCAGCTTACGCTCTGGCCATCGGTTTTTTTCCCCTGCAGGGCGGACAGCCTGTTACAGGAATAAAGATAAGACGACAGTGATGAAGAAACCCCCGAAAGCCTGCCGTTCAAATAAGTCTGCCACTGATCGACGTTTTTTTCGGTCTGTTCCAGCATACCGTTTACCCGATCCAGGATGGCCTTGTTTTCATCCCGGGTGCCGTAATAAAGGAACCCAAAGAACCACCACATATCCGCGCGTTTTCGGGAGCTTTCATAACTTGACTGGGCCAGATCTTGCGCGTTTTTGAATTCCTCAACGGCGCTTAACTGCGAAAATCCGGTGTTCTTTACCCGGCCCGCATCGTCAAAAAGCGTTAAAACAATATAAAATTCAAGATCCGCCCGTTCCCCGGCGCTCATGTTTTCCCAGGCCCGCTTCTGCATGGCGGACAGATCATCCTGAAACAACTGATCATATTTCCAAATGTAGTAGTCAGGATCCAGGCCCACAAGCTGAAGCGCCTTGGGCTTTAATCCCCCCAGGCTTCCGCCCTGTTTCAATTCACCGGCGGGACTGTAGGCCCCCTGAAGACAGCTTACGCCGGGATTCATTTCCAGCAGTTTCCGGATCAAATAGTCCCTGGCCAGTCCCCACTGCTGATATTTTCGGCTGTCGCTAAAATACGAAAGCATACGCCGGTCCAGTTCCCTGAGTGCCGTCTCATAGTCCGAAGCCGCATTGGTCTCCGTTCCGCTGACGCTTTTATGTTCACGGGAAAAGTAATTCCGCATGGTGTTACTGCCGCTCTGGTTTATTCCCTGGAGGACAAAGCTGCTGTTGTAGGAAAACCCCAGCCGCCCGTTTTTAACGGTCAGAAAATCCCGGTAACTCCATTCCGCCGGGGAAGAGGGCGCGGTATATCCGGCCGCGTATTCAAGGGGTTTCCCAAAGGCGTCAAGCTGGGATCGGTAATAATTGTAGGAAGCCGTGTTGCGCTGAATTTCCTCCGCTATGGCCTTGTTCAGTTCTTCCTGAACCTTCATGGATGCAATCATCCTGCTGAAACTTTCCTGGTACTTCTGATAAATGGCTTCGTAACTGCTGTTTTCATAGGGCCGCCGTTCTTCGTTTTGATGGTACAAATCCGACACCGCCTCAAGAACTATCAGGGCCCGTTCAAAGCGGTCCGCGCAGTATTCCGCGTCGCCCGTATCAGCCTCAAGGTAGGCGGTGCTTGCCCACCGCCGTATGGCGTCCTGAATTTCATAAAGGAACCGTTTTTCTTCCATGTCCGCGTAGGATTCCTTGAGCCCGCTGTACAGATGATCATAGACCGCGCCGGAACCGGCAAAGTCTTCCGCCGCCAGGGAGTATGCGGTCCCCAGATTTTTAATCAGCTCCTCCTGGGCGGAGATTTTTTCCAGTTCCCCGGCCAGTTCTTTTTTGACCGCCTCGGATCCTTTGATAAAAATATCATAGGCCCGGCCAAGGCTGCTGATTTCTTCCCGGATCAATTCCTCACTGGTCTTGTATCTTTGCACATTTCCGGCGGCGGTGTAAAAATCGTCCAGCACAAGATAGAGGGTTCTTGTTATGAGGCCCTCATCCCAGAGCTTTGCCGGATCCAGCAGGTAAGACGCGGCCAGGGACTTTAGCTCCGCATCTTCCGCCCCCGCTATTTCCCCGGCGCAGCGGGTCAGAAAAATATTCAGCCCTTCGGTGTTCCGGGCGGCCCTTTCGAGGGCGTCCAGAAAGACCCCTTCGTTCCACGATGAGGCCGCGCCCTGGGCGGATGCGGCGCCGGAGGCCGGTATTATCGTGATGAACTGCCGCCAGTGTTTTTGTCCCTCCGCTTCGGCGTCAAGGCGGGCCTGAACCATATGTTCATAGGCCCCGGCGATTTCGTATGAATATGACAATATGCGTTCCCTTTTGAGAAAGTCCTCATAGGCCCGGTTCAGCTCCTTCGCCGTTTCTTCATCCAAAAAGGTCAGGTTTTGATAGGCCTCGCCGAAAGCGGCAAACTGTTCCTGAAGTTCATTCCGTTGGCCCTGGACAAAGGCGGTA
>JAIROE010000322.1 GCA_031257715.1 Treponema sp.
AACCGCCTCTGCAGCTTGTCCCTGACGGATCTGATGATCCTGCGCTTTTCCTTTATGGTATCCACATCCGGCATTTCAAAAATCATCTGAATCATGGAGACAATCATAATGCCCCTCCACTATACTGTACCAGGATATGAACTTCAAGGGTGTTGCAGTATGCGTATCTCTCTGTCTTTTCATGCGGGCCGCCCTGGCGGCGCAGCAGGCGGAAGGCGGGGAGGCCCGGCCGGCGGAGGCCGGGGAAAGCGCCGTGTCCGAAATTACCGGAGAGGAGCGGCCGGCCGAAGGGCCCCCCGGCGATCTTGACGTGGAAACCCTCAGACGGAACATTACCGGCGAGGCAAGCACCGAAATCGCCTCCATCACGCTGGGGAACTCCGATGTGGATCTTTTGATGTCGGGTTTCTGGAAGGGGACGCTTTCAGGCAATCTGGGTTTTACCCGGAGCGCCCTCGGAACGGCGGTCTCCACCGATTCCCCTATCCTCTTCGAGCAGGAAGCCGATCTGACCCTTTCCCTCTGGATAAGAAACAGGTGGTTTGTCGAGGCGAATTTTCTGGACGATTACAGCATGAACACGTACCGGGCCGGTTACCAGGGGCTTCCCGGCGAAGCGGTTCAATATGTGGGAATAGGCAACACGGGCCTTGATTTTCCGGCCTTTCCCTACATGGATCTGGGGGGAAATTCGCCCAACTCCTTCGGGATCTACGGGCGTTTCGGCGCGGGCGACTTTACGGTCCACAGCCTGTTCCGCTATGACGCCGCCGCCAGGGAAGAACGGGTTTTTGTGGGGGACCGCGAACGGACCTACAGTTATGTTAACCTTGAAAATCCCGTACAGGGCAGGTTCTTTGTGCTTCCCGACGACAACCTTGATGTTCCCCCCGAGGTGTACCTTGAAGACAGCGAAGGGGACCTTCGGGATCAGAACAACCGCCGCTGGCGGCGCGCCCTTTCAACCGAATATGCCGCCGGGGCCGCCGCGGGGATTGCCGAACTGGGCGTCAGTCCCGCCGGCATGGTCGCCGCGGCGTACACGAAGGGCGGAAATTCCGCGCCGTGGGGAAGCTCCATGGGAAACTACGCCGCCTCGAGCGGTTTTCTCGGAGAAGTGCAGCGCTGGTTCTCGGGAGTCAATCTTCAAAATTACCCGCAGCCGGGAGATTCCTCCTCATCCCCGGCGGGGCGTCCCGGAACCGTCACGTTCAACAACGGCGTTACCGCCCTTGTAATCTACGAAAAGGGAACCTTCTCCCCTTTTGAACGGCAGAACCGGTATCAGGCGCCTTCAAGTTCCTCAACGGGAGGGAGCCTGGTGCAGCTTTCAGACAGGGAGCGCATCGCGGGCTACGACATTGTATCCGTAGAGGAAAACGCCGTGAACGCGGACATCCCCCTGTACGCCTCCCAGGAGACAAAGCGGGGGCTTTACGAACTTGCCGGGGCGAACCGCGGCAGGCGGCACCCCGCGACCCGCTGGCCCCTGGGAAACCAATACCCCGAAATCTACCTTCCCGGTTCATACCGTTTCAACGGGGACATGGGGATACGCTTCACGAGTTACGGCAATTCCGGTTCCGGCGCCTACGCGCTGGGAACCGACGTGGTGCCCGGTTCGGTCCAGGTCTACAGGGGGGGCCTTCCCGACACTGCCTTTACCTATGACGAGTCAAACGGAACGGTCGTTCTCGGGAACCCTCCGCTTTACAATGAGATCATACGGATAAGCTACCTCAGGCGGAGCAACGAAAGGCGGCATGGCAGCATAGCCGCGGGGGTAGGCATGGTGTACGACCCCGGCCGTGCCTGGAGTTCGGAACTTGCCATAGGGCTCAGATGGAACCTCAGCGGGGAATCGTATTCGGAGGAAGAGGCGGGAAGCCCCGGAACCGTGGGGATTTCGGGGGCGTCAAACTGGAACTACGACAGGCTCAAGTCAAGGCTTACCGCGGGATTTTCCTTTGAGCAGCCCGACACGACGGGGATGTACCGGGCGGCGGGAATGGAAGGAAGCGAAATAATCCTCTCCATGCCCGCGGAAACTTCCTTCAATTCCTGGCCGCCTTCCTCACGTTCCCTTGGCAGGCGCGCTTCCCTCGTCTACCGCAACTACCATGATAACACCATCTTTGGAAACCTCATGCAGATCACCTGGAACGGCGCCTCCGTTGTCGCGGGCAGGGACGGCCCCTATCCCGCGCTTGACGCAAAATTCGGCTCCCAGGTACAGGTGCTGGCCGCGGAATTTTCCCTTGACGACAATAAAGACTGGGCCGGTTTTGAAGTTCCCCTGGGAAGCGAAAAAGAGATCCTGGAACAGGCCGGTGAAATTGAGATTCCTTTCCGTTTTTACGGATTCTCCTCCCTTCCCGCGCCGGGTCAGATTGAACTTGAGCTTCAATTCGGGGCCCTTTCGGGAGAGGATTACGGGATCATCGAAAACGACAACCTCATCGTCACCATTCCCCTCTTCACGGCGGCCGGCACATTCAATGAAGACGCGCGGATCGTATCGTACAGACTTACCGACAACGACCGCCGGAAACTGCGGGGCGCAAGTCACATGCGGCTCCTTGTTACTTACACCGGGACGGGCGCCATGCCGGGCCGCGTCCTGCTTGCCCCTCCCATCGTGCGGGGAGCGCCGTGGCGGCCCGTCGTAGAAAACGCGGGAAGCCTTTTTCCCGCGCCCGACAGCGTCGCGGAAGCCGCCGAATGGCTGGAAACGGGGACAGGGAGGATTGAAGAAAAATACGGCGATATTCTCGGCAAGCTGCATCCCGGCGGGAGCCGCCAGCGGGTATTGAAACTGAGTCTGGATCTCGCCGGCCCCGACAGGATCGCGGGCGTCGACGGCCGCATCCCCGCCCTTCCCCTTTCCGAATACAGGACCGTGAGTTTTTTTATCAAGACGGAATCTTTCAGCCCGCCTCCGGAAAGCCTCCGTTTTATCCTCGCGGGCGGCCCCGAACTGCGGTATTCAGATATTACCATGGACGCCGAAATTCCCCTGCCGCCGTATTTCAGGGCGGGCGAGTGGCACAAGGTGCAGATACGGTACAGGGGGAACGGCGAAGGGATAAACATCGACGGGTATCCGGCGCCCGGCGCGGTTGTCCGTTACCGGCCGCCTCCCCCTTCGGAAACGGCGGCCCTCGCCGGAGATACCGCCGGGGGCCGTTCCCAATACGCCGCGGTACTGATAACGGGCGGCAGCGCGGGAACGGTATTTCTTGACGAAATCATTCTGGAAGATCCGTCGCCCGCCTACCGCTTCAACGGGGGAAACACAACGGAGTGGAATTACCCCGAAACCATACTTTCGGCGGGGGGGACAAAAATCCTTGAAAACCTGTCCGTAAGAACGGCGCTGGAAGGCGCCCTGCGGGGCGATCCCTTTACCGCGGCGGACGAACTCGGTACGGGCGCCATGAACAGGTCGAACGCCTCCATCACCTTTCTCGGAGCGAATCTCGAAAGCAATTTCGCTTTCAGCTCGGTCGAAAAGGACTGGTACTGGTCGGCCGGACACGGGATTTCCCGGAGTTGGGGCCCCTTTTCCGCGGGTGAAAATTTTTCGGTTTCACCCCGCGACGATGCCGCCAATCACCGCTTCAACCTGCGCCTCACCGGGCCCTTCGGCGCGGCGATGGAGGGTGAAACCGACTATGACACCGAACGGCTCATCCGCAGGTGGAACGGATCGGCGAGGCTCGCCTTTTCAAACAAACTGATCCCCGCGTTTTCGGCAAATACCGCAGCGACATGGACGGAAAATACCGGCGAACCCTCCACGTGGCTTGGCAGTTACGGCCGGACCTGGGCGGAAAGCTGGAAGACGCTGCTCCCCGATTCGGGGAAAGGAGCGGCGCGGCGGGATACCCGCACCACATTCCGCGTCACGGAGGAAACAAGCCCCGTCGGGGCGGATCTGTCCCTTGAGGGCTCCACCTCTTTTTCGGCCCCGAATACCACGCTCCTTTCGGCGCATAATGTGCGCCTTGACATCCCGGTCGTCTTTTCTTCGTTCAGCATCCTGTTCAGGGGGGAACGGGGCTTCAGGCGCCAGATTGATTATTCGGACGACAACATCTTTTCCGACGGGACGAAATTCGCCGAATCCATAAGGGATTCGCTTCCCCTCTGGAAGGTGTTTCCCTTCTATTCCCTCTTTACCCCATCCCTGCGCGGGGCCATGGAGAAGGGACTTGCCGCGTCTCCTTCAAAGTCTTCCGCGGAATACACGTCTTTTAACGATCGCTTCGGCTTTACCCTGACGCTTCCCGGCAGATACGATATTTCGTCCCTGTATATCCCCAACAGCCTTGATTTCCGGATCGACCGGACGCTGGAGCAGAAATTCGACGTTCCTGTGGATCTGCTTAACTTCGGCGGAAGCCTGGGATTTTCTTCCATCAATCTTTTCGGCGCGCTGGGATCGGCGCCCCTGTTCAGTTTTTATGCCGCCGACGAAATCAACCATTCCATCGCCGTTTCCACGGCCCTTCCCCGGGGAGAGGCCCCTTCATGGCGGGTACAGTCAAGCCTGGGCCTTGATTTTCAGGGTTTTGCCGGGGCAAGCCTGGGCTTTGCCAATACCCTTACGCTGGGAACCTCGGGCTGGATTGAAAGCGTCGAGGCAAGCTGGACGGTTCCGGCAAAACGGAGCCTCCTCAGCCTCTTCTACGACTTCATCGCGCGGGCGGCCCGGACCCAGGCATCCTGGCTCACCCTTTCAGAACTGCTGGACTCCGAATATGAACAGTACCGGAAGGAAACGCTGGAAGCGGCGGTAGACAATTCGGGGGACGCCCTCACCTGGAGCCTTTCGGCAGGCCACGAATCGTCAATACGCATGACAGGGCGGCTTACCTTCTCCGTCTTCGCCAAAATCGGCTTCACGGAAAACACCGGAACCGAAACCTTCACCTTCCTGGGAACCATAGGAAGCACGCTCAACGTCAGCTTCTAGCCCGGCTCCTGGCCCGGTTCCCGGTCCAGTCCGTCGAGGATCCGCCGTATGCCTTCCCTGCCCGCGGCGTTTATCCGTTCATCGGCAAGCAGTTTTTCCAGGGCCTCCCTGTCGGCGAATCCCGCCGCCGCCGCCGCGGCAAGTTCCTGGAGCCCCTCGGGATTCTCCCCGTCGGCGGCAAGGAGGATCCGCGCGGCGGCAAAGTGAACGTCCTTTAGCCCGGGATCGGTGCTTTCCGGGCCGAGCGCGCCCGCGATTTCGCGGTACAGTTCAAGGGCCCGCGCGTAATGTTCCAGCTTTTCAAGAAGCCCCGCATATTCCCAGCTCACGGCGGGATCGGAGTTGTTTTGGAGCCACCTGTCGTAACTGTCCACCGCCTCAAGCTTGTGCTGGGCGGCCTGGGCGCGGGCGTAAAGGAGGAGGAAATCACCGTTTTCCAGCAGGGCAAACTGCCGCCCCTCGAGGGTTTCCTCGGCCTCCCCGTATTTTCCAAGGGCGCACAGTACCAGCGCGTAGTTGTAACCCTCGTCGGCGTCTTCGGGAACCAGCGCAAGCACCCTGGCGTACAGGGCTTCCGCCTTTCCCATTTCGCCCGTCCTGATCCGCGAATAGGCCGCGGCTTTGAGGGCCTGGATGTTTTCCGGATCCTTCTTGAGGATGCCTTCAAACAATTCCGCCGCTTCCCTGAAACGCCCCTGCTCAAAGGCGATGCGGCCCAGGTTATATTCCGAAGCGGACTTCGTCCTGTCGCGGCTCCGCGCGCGGTTAAGCCACCGTTCAGCATCTTCGTACTTGCCAAGCTCGTAGTAGGCCATCCCCAGGGAAAAAGATTCTTCGGCGGAAATGCCGAACCCCGCGCAGGACGCGAGGAGCCAGGAAAGGCCCCCCAGTATGACAATATACTTCACGGCCTTCCGTCCAGTACCGTCTCTTCTATCTCGCGGAGCTGCCGCCGGTAAAGCCGGGTGATGTTCTCCCCGTAACAGGCGATAAGCTGTATGATGTTGCGGAATCCCCCTTCCCCGTCCTTTCCGTTGATGCGGTCCCCCGCATCCCCCAGCCCCGGCATGATGTAGGCCGACTCGTTCATCACCGGGTCCATCCACAGCGTGTACACCTCGCAGTTTTCAAGGGCCCTCACCACCCGCAGCGCTCCCTTGAGGGCGGCGATGACGTTGAAGAACCGTATGGACTTCGGCCTAATCCCCTCGCCCAAAAGATACTTCACCACCGTCACAAGGCTCCCCCCTGTGGCGTTCATGGGATCGGCGAAGATGAGGTCCTTCCCGTCAAGGTCCTTAAGGCTGAAGTAGGAATGATCCAGATCCAGGATATACTCCATATCGTTTTCCTTTTTCGTTTCATCCCGTTTTATCCTGAAGAGCGCGAAAGGGGTCACGTAGCCGCGGGAGGAATACTCCTCTATCTCCTTGGACATAATCATCGAAGGAAGCAGGGCCCCCCGGAGCATTACGCACATGACGGCGTTTTCGATCCGGTCGTCTATGTTGGTGATCTTGTGGACAGCGTAATTCCGCACGGGAAAGGCAACCGGCGTTTCCAAGATAAGATAGTTCTTGTTCGCCCCCGGAACGCCCCCGTAGGCCAGCTTGAAGAGCATCTCGTAGGCCCGCTGTATGTAATACACAAACTCCTGGTTTTCCGTCCGCACGTCGCGGAGCTTGGCGATAAGCCGGGAGGCCTCCGCATGGCTTTCCTGGGGGGTAAGAAAGGAATACACGTGAAGGGCGCTTTCGGCCCCGCAAATCTCCTGCATCAGAAGGCCCATCTCGTTGTACAGGGAGATGAGCCGGTCCTCCGCCTTCCGCCGCTGCTCGGGGATGCCCGAGGAAAGGAGCCTGAAAGATTCCATCACCTCCCCATACCGCCCGTCCATACGGGAAAGGTAGTCCCGGTCGCTTTCGGTAAGATACCCGTCCAGATCCTCGGCCTTGAGAATGACCCTGTTCATACAGGGAGTATATTTTCCCTCCCGTTCAATTGCAAGGGCAGTTCGCTCAAGCGGATTGCCCTGTTCGCAAGGCGCAAACCGGGGCTTGCGGCGCCGCCGTGCCGGCCAAAATGTCCCGGCCGGGCGGAGGCGGTTTCAGGCGGTATATCCCTGTAAAAGAGCGCGGGTTCGGGTATTTTCCGCCGTGATGTGATATACTGTGTACGGGGTGCGGGCCAAAGGCGCCCGTTTTTGCGTACCGGCATACAATCGAGGTTCATGTGATCAAAGGGAAGAAAAAATGGTGGATTGCGGGCGGTTTTTCGGTCTTCATCCTGTATATATTTGCCGCCCCCAGGCCCGTTCCCCCCGAAATCGTGGTTACCCCGCGCTGGCTTTCGTCGCTGGAGTCGGATTTTCCCGTTGTCTTGAACGGGGAGGCGTCCGGCAATGCCGGGGTTTTTCCTTTCATGCTGGGGGACCGTTTCGGTTATGTGGATACGGCGGGCCGTTTTCTGGTGAACAAAACAAAAGAAGGCGGTGTCGCCCTGTCGGAAAAATACTGGGCCGAATATGCGGGGGAGCCTTCCGCCATAGACGTGAGGGACAGTTCCGGCCAGGCAGCCTTCCGTATCGAAAACGGCGCGGGGTATCCCCTGTTCCTTGACGGGCGCGTCTTCGTTGTGGGCAAGTACCAGAACTCCCTGACCGCCCTGGACGGGGAGGGGGAAATCTTGTGGACTTATGACTTTGCCGCTCCGGTAACCTGCCTGGACGCCGCCGCGGGGTTTGTCCTTGCCGGTTCGCTGGACGGAACGGTGGAGCTGCTTGACGCGGACGGAAAAAGGATCTTCTTCTTCGTGCCGGGCGGTTCCCGCCTCCCGGTAATTGCCGGCTGCGCCCTTTCGCGGGACGGATCGCGGTTCGGCATTGTCTCGGGGGTGGACGGCCAGCGTTTTCTGCTTTTTGAGCGGTTCGGTGAACGCGGGAACAGGGAATACCGCGTCGTCTACCATGAGTTCCTTGACGAGGGGTTCAGGCGGCCGGTTTTCATTTCCTTTATCGACGGGGACAACCGCGTCGTGTTTGAGCGCGCCGGAGGAATCGGCATTTACACCATCAGTTCCCGTTCCGGCCTTTCCGTTGAGTTGAACGGGGAAATAGCCGCGATAGACCGCGAGGGAAGCGGCGGGGTTTTTTTCGCCGTCACTTCCCAGTCGGCGCTGCAGAAGCGGCTTGTGGCGGTGCGCCTTCCGGGAAGCGTCGTGATGGAAGCGCCCTTCAAAAGCCGGGATGTGTTTTTCTACCGCGAAGGATCGCGTCTTTATACCGGCGGGGGAAGCACCCTCGCCTCTTTTGAACTGGAGAAAAAATGAACAAAAAATGTTTTGCGGAAGCCCGCCGCCGGGGGGCCCTTCTTCCCCGTTTCGCGCGGGCTCTTGTGCCGTTCCTTTCCCTGTGCGGGGCGGCGTTCTTTCCCTTTGCCGCCTTTGCCATGGACTGGCCCCTCTCCGGGGCGGTCTTGCATGGCAATTTCGGCCGGAATGACGGGGGGCGGCCCCAGCCGGGCATGATCTTTGAAAGCGAAGGGCCGGTACGCGCTTCGGGCCGGGGGGAACTGGTCTTTTCGTCCAATGCCGGCGACGCCGCCGCTTCCCGCCTCCCCTCCCCCCTCGGCGCCTGGGCGGCCTTTGATCACGGGGACGGGCTTGTCAGCATATACGGCCGTACCCGCGACACGGGCGAAAGGCCGCCCGATACGGTAAATACCGGGGAAACCATCGCGGAATCGGGCGTTTCGGGGTGGTCCGCCCGCGAAGGCTTCTTTTTTGCCCTTTTCGACCGGCGGGAACGGCGCTGGGTCAATCCCTCGATGATCATCCCCCCCCTTCCCGATACCCGTCCCCCGGTGATACAGTCCGTGCGGCTGCGTGCGCCGGGAAACAGGCTCATCGATCCCGCTCAGACCCGGACCATCAGTCAGGGTAAATACACGATTGAAGTGGCCGCGTCGGACACCATGACGGCCGCCGGGGAAAGTCCCCTGGCCCCCCACCGCATCGTCTGTTCGGTTAACGGAACCGAAATCGGGTCGCTTAATTTTGAAACCTGTTCCACCCGGGATGGCGTACTCATGGTGTCGCGTAACGGATTGATTCCCGCGGATCAGGTCTACGCTCCTTTCCCCGGTTTCGAGGCCGGT
>JAIROE010000357.1 GCA_031257715.1 Treponema sp.
CATGGCGGTGGGCGCGCGGAAGAGGGATATCCTGTTTCAGTTTTTGTCGGAATCGGTCATCCTGAGCCTCCTGGGGGGAATCGCCGGAATAGCAGTGGCTCTTGGGGTATGCAGGGTTCTTGCCCTTTCCGGCATTCCGGCAAGGATCAATCCCTCCGTTGCCGCAGCTGCAGCCCTCTTTTCCGCGCTCATCGGGATCATCTTCGGATACTATCCGGCATGCAAGGCAGCGGGGCTTTATCCCATAGACGCCCTGAGATACGAGTAGGAGGACGGCATGAAACGTATCGCCGTATTGGCGTTGATGGCGTTAAACACCGTCTTGGGTTTTTCGGATGAACCCGTCCTTACCCTCGAGGCGGCGCGGACACTGGCGCTCGCCAATTCCCGAAGCCTTGCCAAATATGGGCTTGCCGTCAGGGCCGGCGTTCTTGACGAACGCTCCCGCCTTTATTCAAACCTGCCGTCGCTTTCCCTGCAGGCCGGCGCGGGAGCCGGCGTCAAAGCCATGCAGGAAAAAACGATACGCGATGCCATCGAAGGTTCCATCAGCCTTTCGGTATCGCAGAAAATTTTTGAAGGCGGGAAGAGCTTCATCTACCGGAGGGTGGCGGCCATCAACACCGAAATGGCGAGAAACGAAGCGACGGCGGAATATTTCAGGATCCTTGATGAAACCGATTCCGCGTATTACGGCGTCCTCGAAGCGGCGGCAAATCTTCTCACGGCAGAGTCCGCCCTTGAAACGGCGGAACTTTCCCTTTCGATGACGGAGATACGGATGCAGGGCGGCATGGCAGACCGGGGCGAATATCTCAAGGCGCTTTCAGACAGAGAAACAGAAGAAAGCAGCCGGAACAGGGCCAGGAGGGATCTTTCCCTCGGCAGGACAAAACTTCAGGCGCTGACGGGCCTTGCGGAGCTTCCCGAAGCCGGGGCGGTTGATTTCGGCGACTACGAGGATCTCATCACCGCAATGGGCGCCGCCGGGGACGGTGGAATAAGCGCCCTCTCCGGGGCGCTCTGGAACAGGGCGGTCTCGGCGAATCCCGGCCTCCTTAACGCAGGACTTTCGGGAAGAAACGCCGAATACGATTTTTCCCTGGCAAAAAAGGATTTTTTGCCCAGTGTCAGCGCGTCCTTTTCGGCCGGCCTTGATTTTTCATCCGGCGGGCCGGAATTTTCCCCAGGCCGCTTCTCGTTAAGCGGCAGCATACCGCTTGATTTTTGGGTTATTGCCAACAACACGAAAAAAAAGAGGCTCGTAAGGGACGACGCGGTCCTTGATTACGGGGACGCGGTATCTTCCCTTGAGACGGAATTGAAGACTTCCCTCTTTGATGTTATCTCCCAGGCGGAAACCGTTCTTTCTTCCCGCAGGGCACTGGAATATGCGGAACAGCATTTTGAGTATACAATGGAACTCTGGAAACTTTCCGGAACATCCCTTTCTGAACTGTCCGACGCGTCGGCGCTGCTTAACACAGGCCGGGGCAGGCTCATTCAGGCCGAATACGCCTTTCTTTTGGGCCTTTCAAAACTGCGGAGCCTCTGCGGAATTCCGGATGAAGAAGAATTGAAGATGCTTCTGCTTGGATCATGACAGGACGGAAAACGGAATGAGGGCGCTTGCTTTTGACATAGGGACCACAAAAATATGCGCGCTGGTTTTTGACGCCGAAAGCGGACGTGCGCTGGAGACGCTTCACGGCGGCAGCGTGTTCATGCCGTCCGCCCGTCCCTGGGAACGCATACAGGATCCCGAAGCCGTCTTCCGTATCGTGGAAGACATGTGTCAGGCGATGGCAAGAAAATACGCGCCTATAAGCGGCATAGGGATCTCCTGCCAAATGCACGGCATACTCTACATCGATGCCAGGGGCAGGGCGGTGAGCCCCTTCTACACATGGCAGGATGGAAGCGGCGCCCTTCCCCTGAAGGACGGGAAGACCTGTGCGGAGTATCTTGCGGGTCTTGCGGCGGAAACATTCCGGAAGAATTCAGGGACGGTCCCTTACGCGACCGCTCCGGGTTACGGGCTTGTCACGCACTTTTACCACCGTTTCGCCGGAACCGTTCCCGCCGAAGCATCGAAGCTCTGCACCATAGGGGACTACGCCGTCATGCGGCTCTGCGGCGCGGCGCAGCCCGTCATGCATGCAACCAACGCCTGCGCGCTTGGTTTTTTCGATTCACGGGGCCCCGGTTTTGATTTTGAAACGCTTGAAGCTGCGGGCATCGACGCCGCGGTTTTGCCCTCTGCCGCCGGAGATTTCCGGACGGCGGGTGAAACCGCGGAAACATACGGAAAGGGGCGTATCCCCGTCGCGGCCGCCATTGGCGACAATCAGGCGGCCTTTCTGGGAAGCGTCCGGGACACGGATAAGGGCGCGCTCATAAACATGGGTACGGGAGGACAGATCTCGCTAATCGGCGGGACAGGCGAAAATTTCGGCGGTGAAAAATACGCCGGCAGATGGGGCGCCCTTGAACGGCGGCCCTACTTTGAAGGAAAGTCTCTCTACTCGGGCGCTTCCCTTTGCGGAGGCAAGGCCTATGCCATACTGGAAGAATTTTTCCGGGCAGTCCTGCGGATGGCCGGTGTCCCCGGCGGCGCTCCCCTTTACGATGTAATGGAAAGGGCTCTGCGGGAAGACGCGCCCGCGGACCCCCTCCTTGTCAACACCATGTTCGAGGGAAGCCGCCGGGATCCCCTTCTGCGCGGCTGGATAAAAAACATCTCCGCCGCCAACTTTACCCCCGCCGCCCTGATACGCGGTTTTCTTGAAGGCATGACCGGGGAGCTTTACGGCATGCTCCCCGAAGCGGGAAAAATCACGTTCCTTGCGGGATCGGGAAACGGGATACGAAAGAATCTTTCTTTAAGGCACATCATTGAAAACAAATTCGCCCTTCCTCTCATGATACCCCTGTACGAAGAGGAGGCCGCCTGCGGCGCCGCGCTTTACGCGCTGATATGCGCCGGATGCCTTGGAGGAATTGCCGAAGCGGCGGCGCTGATAAGGTATCAGGGGGAAACGCCGTGAAGGCAAGAATCCCCGTCCCGGCTTCGTCGGGGATAGCCGCGATCCTCGGGTGGTTCATCCTTTCATCCCTCGTGTTTTTTATTACCTGGACCATACAGGATCGCGCCCGTCTCATACGGGACAACGACAACGAGCGCATCTTCAACATGCTTTTTACCAGCCTCCGCAGCTACGGTGATTTCGGTTCGGCAATAGAAGCAACCCCCGTGCTTGCCGAACGGATCAGGGGCGTCGCCGCATACGGCGACGATCTCCGGCCCCTGTATGAATGGGGAACAGTTCCGCCCCTTTTTGACGAAAGAATCCTCGGCACCGATCACCGCCGGAACCGCTTCGGGCGTTACACCATACCGGACCCGGACGGTCCTTCAGTCAAATTCGTTCTCCGTACGGCGGGTATGCCGCCGGCTCGTGTGCAGCCGGGACATACGCGGCCGGGACGCATGATGGAAAGAAAGGGCGAAGATCCGGCGGCCGCCTTCAGTCCCATGGCCCCGGGAAAGTACCTCTACATCGACATAATACATCCGGCATGGCGGCGTACAAAAACAGTGTCGGCAATACTTCTTCCCGCTGTGGAAATCATCCTCTTTTTTCTGGTGTTTTCGATACGCGGCCTCTATCTCCGCAACCGCGAATACCGCGGGCGCATAGAATCCCAAAAGAACCTCGTGGTGCTGGGAACCGCCGCCGGCATGCTGGCGCATGAAATAAAGAACCCGCTCCTTTCCATACGCCTGCAGACGGGTATTCTTGAAAAGAGCCTTGACGGGAAGGGAAAGGAAGAAATCGCCCTCATCAATCAGGAAGTCGAAAGGCTGTCGTCGCTCACCTACCGGGTGAACGATTATCTTCGTGAAGGAAAGGGCCATCCTTACCCCCTCAACGTGTACGATCTTCTTGCCGAAACTTCACGGCGGCTCTGCGGCCGCAATATCGTGGAAGAAGATTCGGCACGGGATGCCCTTGTCATGGCGGACGCGGACCGCTTCCGCTCTGTTTTTGAGAATCTGATACGAAACGCACTTGAATCGGGCGGCAGCGAAAAGGAAACGGGCGCTTCGGTACGGCGGAACCGGGGCACAATTGTTATCCGCATTTATGACCGCGGCCGGGGCATGGCTCCTTCCGATCTGCCCCGCATCTTCGATCCCTTCTTCACCAGCAAGAGCGCGGGAACCGGCATGGGGCTTTCGGTCAGCAGGCGTTTCGTCGAAGCCGCAGGGGGAACCATCACGCTTGAAAACCGCGAGGGCGGCGGGGCGGAGGCGGTGATCAACATCAGCGAATACAGAGGAGCGCAGTAATGCAGGTTCTTGTTGTAGACGACGAAAAAAACATACGCGATTCCCTTGGGAAGTACCTTGGCCTTGAAGGGATAGAAACCCGCGGCGCGGAAAGCGGAGAGACCGCCCTAGCCATGCTTGAATCGGAAGGCTTCGACGCGGTGATTCTCGATCTGCGGCTCCCCGGCATGAGCGGACAGGACGTGCTGGAACAAATGGAGGAACGGGGGATCTTTTCCCCGGTGATCATGATGAGCGCCCACGGTGAAATTCCCGATGCGGTAAGAGCCCTTAAAAAAGGCGCCGGCGATTATCTTGTCAAGCCGTTCGATCCTTCGGAGCTTGCCATCAAACTCAGGACCCTCGTAGAAAACAGACGCAGGGAAAATATTATGGAAGCCCGGGAGCGCACGGCCAAAACCGAAACCATGCTTCTGGGAAAAAGCCCCGCCATGCTGCGGATCTCACAGGACATAGACAGGATTGCCTGTAGTAATGTAACGGTGCTTGTCACAGGCGAAAGCGGCACGGGGAAAGAAATAGCGGCGCGCGAAATACACGCCCGCGGCCCAAACAGGGACGAGCCTTTTGTAGCGGTCAACATGGGCGGCATACACGAAGGGCTCATGGAAAGCGAACTCTTCGGTCACGAAAAAGGATCTTTCACCGGAGCGGCGGGGAGGAAGAGCGGCCTCTTTGAACTTGCGGGCGGCGGCGTCATCTTCCTTGACGAGATAGGGGAGATGTCCATGCCCCTTCAGGTAAAACTCCTTCGCGTTCTGCAGGAAAGAAAAATACGCCGCCTCGGCGGGGTAAGCGACATTCCCGTGAGGGCCCGGATCATTTCCGCCACCAACCGGGACCCCGAAGGCATGGTAAAAGAAGGCCGCTTCCGCGAGGATCTCTATTACCGCCTCAACGTGTTCCGCATCGCCATGCCGCCGCTTCGTGAAAGAAAGGAAGACATTCCCCTTCTTGCCGAACACCTTCTTTGCCAAAGCGAAAAACCCCGTTATACCGTCACCCCCGGCGCAATGGAGAAACTCATGTCGTGGTCCTTTCCGGGAAACATACGTGAACTTGAAAACATCCTTGAGCGGGCCCGCATCTATTGCCGCGGCTGTGTCATACGGCCCGAAGACATCGATTTGCACGGCTCACCCGCCGCGCCCGCCCCCGTTCCCCCGGAAATGCCGCCCGCCGCCGCCCCGGCGGAAACGCCCGCTTCCCCTGCCGTTCTTCCGCTTGACGTGGTGGAAAAAGACGCAATTACGGGGGCCCTTGCAAACTGCGGAGGCAACCGCACCAAAGCGGCGGAACTTCTGGGAATAAGCAGGCGGACCATACTTAACAAGATACGGATATACGGTCTGGAATAACGGCCAAATGCCTTCGGCATTTGGCTGGGGAGTTTTACGGCGCAGCCGTAAAACTCCAGGGCACGATCCGGCACGGAGGCCGGTTGCGTCCGCAAGGCGGCGCCGTTTCAAAAACGGTGTCAGTCACCCCCTGTGTTTACTTTAATTCATTTGTTAATATAGTTATCCAATCTCTTCTACAATACATAAATCTGTATAATAACACCGCCTGATCTTCTTCATTGATTTTATATATCAGCATATATTTTTTTACCATAATGAATCTGATACCTTTTGCCGCTAAATATTTGTTTTGAACAAAAGGTCTAATGAAAGGATTTTCTTTTAACTTTTTATATTTTTTCTTTAATTCTTCAAAATGGTTTTCGGCAGCCATTGGCGCCCTTAAAACATCTTTGATATATTTCAATGCGGAAACAATATCCTTGTTAATTTTTTCTGAAAATATTAATTCAAATATCATTTTCCCAATGCTGTTTCCATGTTTTTAAGAATTTCATTTTCCGTCAAGGTTTTTCCATCTTCTATATCATCAATTCCTTCCTGAATTAATTTATATAGTTCTTCCTGCGATGTATTGATCGGTTTGGTAAACGTTATCACCACTTCATATTTTCCCTCCACAGGAACGGGCTCCTGAGGCTTAAAATGGCTGCCGTCATAGATCGCCTTTATTGCATACATATAACTTCCTCTGTTGATTACTCTACTCCATGTTATTATTTTTTTCAAGCGTTACAAACAGGGTTTGGCAAGCAGCCCCGCGCCGGGCGCGGCAGCGCCCCGTCAATCCTTCCTCCCGGCAAACGACCCGAAGGGTCGTATGCCATAATTCGCCATGGAGGGTGAATTATGAGCCTCCCCCAAAACGGTGCCAGTCACTTTTGCGTTTACAACAAAATCCGGCACGGAGGCTGGCCGCGTCCGCAGGGCCACGCCATGGAGGGCGCTGTTTGTGTGCGCTCCGCCGCAAGGCGGAGCGATGAAGTTTCGCGCAGCGAAACTTCAATGATAAAATCCGCCAAGGATGGCGGATTTTATCACGGAACCGTCACGTGAAAAATGGGACACCAGGGGCCGTAGCCGTCGGGTTTGCCGTTGTTAAGGCGGATGGCGATATATGCCGTCTTCCCCGAGGAGCCGGGGGGGAAGTTGAGGTAGTCGATCCTCCGGCTTGTGTCGAAGACCTCGGGCAGTTCCTCGGGGAGGGTGGGGACTTTGGTCAGGTCCGAACCGGAAGGGGCCACGCCGGGGGGCGGGAGGAGGCCGAAGCAGACTTGGCGTTTCAGGTCGGTGCGGGGGTCG
>JAIROE010000077.1 GCA_031257715.1 Treponema sp.
AACCGCCGCGGATTTTGCCTTGTTCCGCTGGAGACTTCCTATGAGGTGCAGTTCGGTTCCCGGATGCGATTCCCTGAACCCGTCAAATTTTCCCTTCGCCTCCTGCACCCTGTTTTCCCCGAAAAGCCGCAGCCCCGCCTGCCACGCCTCTTCCACCGCCGCCCTGTCGTGAAACTTTGTCACGCCCATGAGGCGCACCCCGTCCGGTCTTCTGCCGGAACGGCGGCAGGCTTCCGCGAGCCTTTCCTCAATACGCAAAAAATTACCGGCGACAGTTGTCATTGTTTCTCCGGAGGATCTTCCAAAACCGCGTCCTCAAAAATCCCCAGTGCCTCAACCGCCGAGGCAAGCTCCGCGAAGGCGGCGCAGTCAAGATTTTCGGCCCGTTCGTTTTCGTGTATGCCCAGATGCAGCAGTATTTCCCGGGCCCTCCCGCCGGCTTCGTCCATGGGGATTGGCTTTCCCTTTATTATACGGGAAAAAAGAAAAATTTGAAGACCGTTTTTGACGGTTTTTCTGCGGACGGAAAAAAGATGCCGCACGAGCGGGTAAAAGACAGACGGGTATGCGTCCTTTTCTTCCACGGAGAGTTCCAGCAGCACTCCCCGCGACTGTACCTTCGGCACAGGGTAAAACGACGCGCCCTTTATTGTCATGAGCGGCGTGATCCTGTACCTGGAACGGCAGAGTACGGAAAAGGATGAATAATCCGGCCCTCCGGGAGACGCGGCCATGCGAAGGGCCGTTTCCTTCTGAACCATGACCACCATGCGCCTGAAGAGCCTTCCCTTTTCGATGAAGCAGGCCAGGAGTGCGGCGCCTATGTTGTAGGGGAGGTTTCCCATAAGGAAGGGCGCGGGGGGCATTTCCTGCCATGTTTTAAGGACATCCCCTTCAACAAGGAGAAACCCCTTTTCACCCTGAAACAATTCCCTCAACAGGCGGATGAAACCCCGGTCAATTTCTAAGGCCGTAACCCGCGCGCCCCTGTCAAGAAGCCCTCTGGTCATGGCGCCAAGGCCGGCTCCTACTTCCCAAACCCCGTCCCCCTCCCCCGCCCCCAGCGCGTCAAGGAGGGCGTTCCGCACCGCCGCGTTGATAAGGAAATTCTGCCCGTATTTTTTCCGCATTCCAAGGCCCCGCCCTTCAAGAAGGGCCTTCAGATCCTTTCCCGAATTGTAATTGACCATCATGAGCCGGCAAAGGGAAGGAGGCGGTTTCTGCCGCGCCTTGAACGGTACGCAAGGAAAAGGACGGTGAGGGAGAGGGCAAGGGAAGCCGCCAGTACCGGCGCGGGTCCGGGGGAAACCCCCGGTACGGCGGCGGCCAGCCTCACGATTTTTTCCTGCGCCCGGTAAAGGACTGAAAGCGCCGGCGACAGCGCCCTTCCGGCCGCCGGTGAAACGGCGGTAAGGGCAAGAACGGGAACGGAACCTGCCATAAACATCACGGCAAGCGGAACGACGAAGATGCCGGCGGCTATCCCCACGGGCCTTAAAACGCCGAACCAGTACGCCGTCACCGGGGCGACGGCGATAAAGGCCCCCAGAGAAGCGGAAAGCGGCCCCAGAAACATTTCGGGTATCTTGCCGCGCCCCAGTTCACGCAGGGCTTCCCCGATGATCAATATGCCGAAAAGGGCCAAATAGGAAAGGATAAACGAAACGCCTGTTCCTGAACCGGGGTAAAGGACGATGTGTACAAGAAAACTCACTGCCAAAAGGTTGAGCGGAACCCGGTGAAAGCTCCCCAGAACCGCGATGGTCCCGAGGAGGTACATGATCGCCGCCCGGTTAAGACCGGGCTGGGGACCGACGACAAACACATAGGCCGTAACAAAGACCGCGCACAAAACGGCGGCGGCCTTGAGTCCCAGCGGCTTTTTCAAGAGGAAAACAACCATGGCGGAAATGACGGCAAGGTGCATCCCCGAAAGGGCAAGAACATGGGCGCAGCCTGCGTCACGCCAGGCCGACGCAAGATCACCGTCAAGGGTGTCCCTTATGCCCAGAAGCAGGGCAAGCGAAAGGCCGCTCCAGCCGTCCTCCCCGGCGTCCGCGGTCCCGGCAAGCTTCACGAGCCTTTGCCGCACGCCGGTCCTCAACTGTTCAAGCGGGGAAGCGGGAGAAGTAACGTGCACGGAAACCGCCCTGAAATACGGCCCGCCGCGGCCGTCCTCCGCCGGGACAATGAAGTCCCCTTCCACATACACGGTACAGCCGCAGCCGAATTCTTTCACCTGTACGACATTTTCTTCGGGGAAATAAACCGGCAGTGATCCCCTGGCGCCTGCCCTGACGCCGGCGCCGTTTACGGCATACACAAGCTCGATACGCCCCATGCCCCGGCCGCCCTGAACCGCACGGGGATCTTCGGCAAGCGTTCCTGAAACTGCGGTAACGGTTTCGGGCCGCAAGCCGGGAAAGGGTCCCCGCGGCGCAGCCGCCTGTGCGCCGGCGCCGATGACAATACCCGCGGCAAATGCGGCGGCAAGACGGCCGGCGAAACGGAAAATGCGGGGAAGTTCCTTTCCGCTTCCGTACGCCGTGACGCGGTTTTCGTTTACGGCATTATCAAAGAAGAAATCCGGAGCTTCCCCAAGGACGCGGAAAAAGGAAACAAGGGAGGAACAGAAAAAAATAATGAAGAAAGCGCGGCCGGCAAAACCGCCGTCCCCAAAAAGACCGGCGGAATAATAGTACAGCGCCGCGCCGAGAGCGGCCGAGACGGCCGGAGTAAGCTGTTTTGTCCTTACCATTTAAGCTGGTTCAAAGCCTCTCTGGCCGCCGCCTTGATCTGTTCGGGGTAGGATAAATAACCGGTATAAAGGAGATTGTCAAACGCCGTCTTGTCGCCCATCTTGCCCAGGGTCTTTATCACGGCCATGGTTATCTCGCCGTCATATTCGCCGTTCCGCTCCGTCTGCGCGTTGATATACCCCATCTGCAGAGACAGGGTCTGGGCCGCCTCGAAAGTACCCATGGCGCCCATGCAGGCAATTGCCTCAAGAAAACGTTCCTTTGAGACGGCGCCCTGCTGGTAATCGGTCTGAACCACGTAAAAATGCCGTATCACAAGGGCGTTCGCCCGGCTCCACTCAAGAGCGGCAAGGGCGTTTACCGCCGCGTAACGGAGGAAAGAAATCTCGCCGCGGTTCCCCGAATCTTCGGCAAGCCCCAGGCTCATGTCAAGGGCGGCCTCGGCGATTTCCCCCTTTTCCGCCGCACCGAAACGTCCGTTGTTAATACCGGCGTTGAAGGCGGCAAGTTTTTCGGCGGGAGGATTGCGCCTTATAATGTCAACAAGAAACTGACGGTAATCGCCGCCAAGTTCCGTGAGGGCCTTTTCCGCCGTGCGGGCAATGGAATCGGGATACCCCGAGACGAGGACGGTAAAAAGCACGGAATAGGATGAACCATCCCCCAGTTCTCCGATGGCGGCAATGGCGGCTTCCACAGCAAGATAATCAACAGCCGAACGGGAACGGTAGCGGTCATTTTCTCCGGAAAGAAATTCATTGAGCCGTTCAGCGACGGAAGGGTTTCCCTTCCCCACAACTCCCAGCGCCTTTAACACTTCCGTTCTGACAAGGGAATCCCGGTAAGTATCGAACACTTTCCAGAGGGTGTCGGCCCCCGCCGCATAACCGGCTTCCCCGCTTCCCCGCGCGGCAAAGGCGGCAAGGCTTATCATGTCGGGGTCCTGCCCGAGTATCCCGGCATTCTGCAGGACAAACGTCAGGGCAAATTCATAAAGCCGGCCGATGAACGCCTGCGCCTGCTCGTCGGTCGCCGCGTCGCGGAGCACCTCCGCCTTGGCGTCAAGCGAGGCCCGCATGAAATGGCGTTCGTAGGAAACGAGTATGGTTTCAGGCGCCGGAGGAACATCGCTTTCCTGGGCCGAAATGATTTCGCATACAAGAATCAGGCACGGGACAAACATCGCGACGCATCTTTTTTTCATCATCCGCCTCCCGGCGCCTGCATGGCGCTCTTTGAAGCATCTTCCCCGATCATGCCTTCGGTTTCCTCATCAAGCAGCCTGAAGGGAAGCTCCTCCTCTTCTTCGGGCAGCATTCCGAACACTTCGCCCAGAATCTGGTTCCGCGTTTCTATGGGCAGGGAATCCGCTTCAATATGAAGTACCGAACGGTTGGTATCTTCATTAAAATCAACGGACCTGACCGTGCCGCTCATGCTGACCGCCGTATTATCCAGGGCAAACTGGATCTTTACCCGCAGTTCCGCCGCGGCCTTGCCCCCCACGGTAACGGCGCAGCCTGTATCGGAAAGATCCTCCAGAAAACATTTCAGCCCCGGCGTCACCTCTATGGTTCCCGGCGCCTCATCCTCTCCCCGGAGGTAAAGAAAGGCCGCTTTGTGAAGCTTGATGCGCACCGACTTCCGCTTCTGCGTGCGGAAAAGGGAATCGGAATGGGTTATTTTGAGGGAAGAAATCCCTCTGGAAAATACCTCGTCCTCCACCAATGAATCAAAAACATACCCCGCGTCGTCTTCCCGCCAGAAATACACCGAAATTTTCAGGCCGTTCCACGAAAAAACGGCGGGGATCTTGGTGTTGACGGGCCGGGAAATGGTAAGGTACTGGTTCACCGTTTTAATCACCTGTGACTTGAACACGCCCGTACCTGTCACCAGCACCCGGAGGGGCTGCCCCTCGCTTATCTGCCGGGAACTGGAAATGCCGTTTTTTACACGGGGCTTGTTCATCTCTATCTTCTTGCGGTAATCGTAAAGCTTTGAAAGGAAATCCTGCGTACCCGTATCGTCGCTTTCCCCGGACATGCGGATGCCGCGGACCATGGAGCGTATGCATATATCAAGCTGGTTCTGCGACCAGAAAAGAGATGAGGGATCGGCTATATCACACTTGACCGCAAGACGCCGCAGCAACTCTATTTCTCTGAAAGAAAAACCCGCGTCTTTCCCCTTGGCAAAAAACTGTACCCAGGAGCCTTTTTCCTTTTTGGGACGTGAAACAATAAACATTACAAGACCGAGGACGGCGACAATGACAAACAAAGTAAACAAGGGCATCCCTCAAGTATGGTATACAAAATCCATTTATATTACAATGGACTTGTTCAAGAACCCGGCTGGTTCTTTGCCAAGCTTCGCTTGGCTTACAAGTCTCGCTGATTTGGTGTATTTTTTGCAAAAATCCGCAAAATCTGCCGTTTTTTAGCGGAAGTTGTTCAATAACTGAAGTTATTGAACAACTCTAATACTCTATTTTTACATGATATCATAGACTCCGCCATGTGTCAAAAGGACAAAGGAGTACCATGGGCGCCTTCATCGAACCACTGATCCTCTATTTTGTGCTTTTCCTTTCCGGCTCCGTTTTTCCCGCGTCTTTTCCCGAATTCGCAAGTTTTACCCTTTCCGCCGAACTGACGAGGATCTTCCTCTATAATATACCGTCACTGGCCCTGATTTGGTATCTTCTCCTCCGCTCCAAAAGCCTCCGTGAATGGGGCGTACCCCCCCCCGGCAGGCGGGACATCCCCCCCCTTGCCGCCGCGTTTCCGGGCATGGTGCTGACCGGATTTACCGTATCCGTCGTCTCTTCCTTTTTCCCCGGCATTCCCGAAAGTATCCGCATCGAATCGCCGGAGGGTATCCCCGAGTGGCTGGTTATGATCTTTTCCTGCCTCAGTACCGGCTATCTTGAAGAGAGCTTCTTCCGGTTTTACCTGCACCGCAGGCTGGAAGATTACGGAGTGGGACAGGGAAGGATAGTCCTCGTGTCCGTGCTGCTTTTTTCAATCTGCCATATTTACGAAGGCCCCTGGGGCTGTCTTAACGCCGTTCTCGCGGGCTTTCTCCTTTCGTTTGTTTTCATCCGCTTTAGATCCCTTCACGGCATCGCCCTTGCCCACGGGCTGTACAATATTTTTGTGTACGCGACGGGAAGTTAGCGTCCGATTCTCCCCCTCTTTTTTGCGGCAATGACGGTGGTCTTACAATGGAAATCCGCAAATTCCGCCGTTTTTGGTGGAAATTGTTTGAAAGCCGAGGTTTCCGGACAACTTTTTTATATACCCGGTGCTCCCAGTGCTCCCAAAGCTTCCCGTATATTCGCTTCCCTGCTATCATCCTGAGGGAGCAGGGATGCCCCGTAAGCCTTCAGACCCGGAAGGTTCATTTTCCGGGGTTCGGTTTTGAGGTAGCGGCGGAAGTTGAGCTGGTAAATATTGCGGAGCACCGCCCCTTCGAGGGCGAAGCCGATACAGGAATATTGACCATGGCTGAACTCGTCACGGGTCTCCAGAAAACGGCGCATGTCACCCAGAGTACTTCGCCAGTCCGTACTTACCGTATCAGAGCCAAAAAGAATGCGGTGTGAATAGTCACAGAAAAACTGCCGGCATTCATCATAATTTCCGGAGAAATTGGCGTACATCTCCCAGCCGGGGGTTATATCATAAAAAAGATTGGGGAAAGTCTCAAAATAGTTCTGTGCCCGTTCAAGCGCACCGGAAGTAAAAAAGAAATGGGCAAAGATCACACGCAATTTTGGATGTTTTTTGAGCATATCGACGGCTTCATCCTCGATTTGCCGCTTCGGCGGATAATCACCATCACCGTAAAAATATTTCTTTCCCGCTTTCCTGGCCCAGTCAGGCATCTTGTTCCAGTCCCAGAATTCATCGGGATCATTCACATGATACAGAAGGGGCATATCCACGGATTCGAGATACGAAAGCATGGGATCGTAGACAGGATCGTT
>JAIROE010000143.1 GCA_031257715.1 Treponema sp.
GGGTACAGTTCGGCAAGGACAGGGGCAAGTCCGGGCGACCATGCGTGGCCTATCATGACGGCGGAGCCCCGGCGCCGGGCTTTTGCCAGCCCTTCTTCTATATATTTCAGCATGGAAGATCTTTCCCGGTTGTTGTCGATAAATACATCCCTTTCTCCTATCGTGATGCCCAGCCGCCGGGCCGTTTCGGGAACCGCCGTTTCGGCGGTGGTTCTTGAGTCAAGAAAATATATGCCTTCCTCGCGGCAAAGGGCAAGAATGATCTCCATGGCTTTTTCATCCATGGTGATCCTTGACCCCTGGTGGTTGTTCATTCCCGCGACGGGACCTACTTCCGCGAGGTTTGCCCTGATCACGGAACGTATCGTTTCGCCGTCCATCCCCGAATAGACCGCCCCGGGTCCGGGGTCCTGCCCGCCGACAGCCTCCATAGGCTGATGGAGGAATACCTCCTTGCCGGCCGCCCGTATTCGCCGCGCCGCTTCCGCCGAATTGGGAAGCCCCGGCAAAACCGCGATGGTAAGAGGGCCGGGAAAATGGAGGAAAGGCTCCAGCTCCCGGAGGTTGTTGCCCGCGTCGTCAATCATGAAAACCACCATCCCCCGATACGGCGCGGCCGCGGGACGTTCCGGCGCGGCAGACGCGGGCGCCGTTTCAGGCGCGGAGCGGACAACAGCCGCCGGGGCTCCCGACCGGGATGCGGGCGCGGCCGGGGGGCGTTCCGGTGCGGTGGATGCGGGCATAGGGGCAGGCGCAGAACGGGCGACAGGCACAGAGGCTTCCGGCCGGGCCGCAGGCGTCGTTTTGGGTACGGAACGGGCGGCGGGCACAGAGGCCTCCGGACGGGATGCGGGTGCGGCCGGGGGGCGTTCCGGCGCAGCGGACGCGGGCGCCATCTCAGGTGCGGAGCGGGCGGCGGGCACAGGGGCTTCCGGCCGGGATGCGGATGCAGCCGGGGAGCGTTCCGGCGCAGCGGACGCGGGTGCGGAGGACGACGGGCGGACCGGATCGCGCAGGATGATCACCAGGGTGGAAACAAGGGCCGACGCCACTATCAAGACGGCGGTCAGGACCAGCGCGCGCAAGATGTCCGGGCGGCCCAATACGCCCTGTCTTTTCCGCCTGGTCTTTCCACCGCGGCCCCGGGGAACCGCCGCTTTACGGGTGGAAGGGGTTTTATGGACTTTTGAGGGCGCCGCTTTTTTCGGGGGCCGGGAAGGGGGATTTTTCACGGTTGTCATGTACAATTTCGGCTTTTTATTACGGGACCTTAAAAAAACGGCCCTCCGCAGAGGGCCAGGGCCGTTTATGACCCAACAGGGTCGCCGCCAAGGCGCCCTAAAGTGGATATTTATTGTACCACTTGTGTCTGTTATAAACCTCTTTCCGGTGATTTGTCAAACAAAATATTCTAAAAATATTCAAAAAATATCCGCGAAACGCTAGATGGCGTACATGCAGTCCCGCAGTTCGTCCACCTGCGAACGGATCTTCCGCAGCGCCTTCATTTCGATCTGGCGCACCGTTTCCGGGGATATTCCCATCTTCTCGCTTATTTTTTTCAGCGTGTATCGTTCGCCGCCGTTGAGCTGATACCGGTACATGAGGATACGCTTTTCCCTGTCCTTGAGGCGGTCAAGGAAACGGATGGTTTCGTCACGGGAAGATTTCCGCAGGAGGGCCCGCTCGGGACTGTAAGTATAATCCCCGTGAAGATCCATGATGGCGGTGTTTTCTTCCCCGCCTGCTTCCACGTCAAGGGACAAGAGGCCGTTGGTCATATTGAGGATAAAATCAATGTCCTGAACCGGAATGCCTATCTCCCTGGAAACATCCTCCATTTTCGGCTGACATCCCAAGGTCTGGCTTAAATGGTGATAGCACCGCTGTACCTTCCGCAGTATTTCTTCCTTGCGCTGGGGCAGGCGTATGATCCTCTGCCTGCTGGAAAGGTAGCGGTTTATGGACTGCCGTATCCACCATGCGGCATAGGTTGAAAACCGGACGTTCTTCCTGAAATCGTATTTTTCCGCGGCGCGCATGAGACCCAAGTTCCCTTCCTGAATGAGATCCTGGAGGGAAAAATCCCGCGAAATATAGACCCGGGCAATTTTAACCACCAGTCTGAGGTTCGCCTCTACAAGCCGGCTCAGCGCGGTCTTGTCCCCCCCCTGAATCTGCCGGGAAAGCCGCTGTTCTTCCTCAAAACTGAGCAGCGGGATGGCCCTTATCCGGCTAAAATAAAACCGGATAGAGTCGTTATCCTCACCTGTTCTTTTCATGATGATCCTCCATGTGGGAACATTTTTAGATCATTTGCTATAGTGTCTGTCTATAATGTAGACACATTATAGACAGACTACTTTAAAAACCGCATTTGCGCATGCAAATGCAAGGTCTGTCCGCAAAGTAACCGACTTTGTGGACAGACACTATATAGCAATTTTCATGCCATTCTTGCGGCATTTATTACACCGTCCTGTAATTCATTATATTATAAGAAATTACAATTACAAGTGAAAAACACGGCCGCCGGAGATCCGATTTTGGTATGATTTTTTATACTTTTACCCAAAATTGATGTATTGGAAATGATAACGGGTTGTGATATGATTACACCATGGATTACGGAATCACCGCCCGGGAGAAGGGCGAAGATGTTTATTATTTTGTCAACTGGTCCCCGCTTGCCCTTGCCGAACGGTGGACCATTAACGCAAAGGTTCCTTCCGTAGCGGGGATTTACGAAATCTACTGGATGGATGAGCATAATCACCTGCGCCTCCTTTCCGTGGGGAACACCCACTACGGTGGTCTCCGCTCGGAAATACGCAGGCTCACGGACAGCGAACTTGCCGGCGATGAAAAGTCCCGGCAGATCCTTGAAGATAAGGAAATCTGGTTCCGTTACGCCCCTTCCAATTCCGCGGCCGTCATGGCGGATCTCCTGTGGTTTTTCAGAAAAACCTACTTTCCGGAAAACCCCGGCGTCGAGCATTCGGGCCGTTACCGCAAGATCTTCCTCCATGAATCGGAGCCGGACAAGCTTATCTGGGTCCCCTGAGGGCACGGCCCGCGCGATCGAATCCGCATGATCGAATACGTTGTTCCCGGCAACATGGACGACCGGGTCGCGGCCAGGACGGCGCGGCTGCTTGAAGCGGGGGGAGTCGCGGCCCTGCCGACGGATACAAGCTGGAACCTTGTCTGTTCATCCAGGGCACGGGACGGGGTAAAGCGGCTGCGGGCGCTTTCGGCCGAGCGCGACGAGCGGCACTTTACCCTTCTCTGTTCGGATATCTCCCAGTTCGGCGAATGGTGCAGCATGGACAACACCCGGTTCAGGCTGATAAAACGCCTTTCGCCGGGCCCCTATGTGTTCATCCTCAAGACGCTCGCCGGAACCGAAAAGACCCTCGGCCTCCGCCGCAGCGAAGCGGGGATACGCATCCCCAATCATCCCGTACCCCTGCGCATCATCGCATCCCTGGGCGCCCCGCTCTATTCAATAACCGCCAAACGAAGCATGACGGACATATCCGGCAGGGACGCACCGCATCAGGGGGACGGCGGGCTTGCCCCCATACCGGAAGAGGATCTTTTTGAAGGCGGCTGGGAACTGGAAGGCATTAACGGCATCGGCATGATCCTTGACGACGGCGGGGAGTTGAACAGGATGTTCTCCACCATTCTGGATCTTTCAGGCGATGCGGTACATGTCCTCAGACAGGGAGCGGGCCCTTGGCCGGTGTAGGGGTTTCCGCACCGGCCCCTCCCGCGCCGGGGGGCTCCCGCGCCGGGACTCCTGCACCGGGGCAGGGCTCCTGCATTTACTTTTCAAAGAGTACGGTAAACAAATAGTCCGGGTTCATGGCGGCAATGAACTGTTGTTTTGGGACCGGTGATTTTCTTCTTTCCGCTTCTCGGGCTTG
>JAIROE010000153.1 GCA_031257715.1 Treponema sp.
AAAGCCCGAAGGAGGCCGCTTCGGGGATCGCCGTTGCAGTGGAAGATGATACCATTACCTTCAAAACAGATGATAAGACCACTTCCTTCCTTATGCTGAAATCCGCCCAAATCCTGACCAACCGTGGAGGAGGCCGAAATCATCGTAACCCTGGCCCAAAACGACGGCTTGCAGATAAAAAGCCGGTAATCACGGCTGCTTGCCGATGTAGGCGAGGATGCCGCCATCAACATAGAGAACATGGCCGTTCACAAAATCCGATGCCGGAGAAGCGAGAAAGACCGCAGGCCCCTTGAGGTCTCCTATGGTTCCCCAACGGGCTGCCGGGGTCTTCGCAATGATAAACTGGTCAAAGGGATGGCGGGAACCGTCCGGCTGTCTTTCCCTCAGCGGCGCGGTCTGGGGAGTTTCGATATAACCCGGCCCAATGCCGTTGCATTGGATGTTGAACGCGCCGTATTCACTGGCGATGTTTTTGGTCAGCATCTTTAACCCGCCCTTTGCCGCTGCATAGGCACTCACGGTTTCGCGCCCCAGTTCACTCATCATGCTGCAAATGTTGATTATTTTGCCACCGCCCTTTTTGATCATACCCGGTATAACCGCCTTTGAGGTGATGAACGCGGCGATGAGGTCTACGTCCACCACTGCTCGGAAGTCGGCGGCGCTCATCTCAATCATGGGAATCCGTTTGATGATGCCCGCGTTGTTGACCAAAATATCCACAACGCTCGCGTCTTTCTCAATCAGCGCCAGCGTTTCTTGCACTGCCCCTTCGTCGGTAACATCGCAGACATAGCCATAAGCGGAAATCCCCGCCTTCCGGTACTCTTCAAGAGCCTTGTCAATATGCTCCTGCTCCCTGCCGTTAAAGGCAATAAGCGCACCCGCTTCGGCCAGGGCAGAGGCAATAGCGAAGCCAATCCCATAGGAAGCGCCAGTAACCCACGCAACCTTGCCTTTAAGTGAAAAAAGTGTTGTGTCCATAATAACTCCTCTACATTACTATTCCATTATCTCATAGCAGTGGTAAGAATGGTATCCATGTCGTCAAAGCTCTGGTTTTCTCCAGCCATAGCCCAGATAAACGTGTATGCGGCGGTTCCAACCCCTGAATGGATTGACCATGAAGGGGAAATCACCGCCTCTTCGTTATTCATCACGATATGCCGTGTCTTGTCAGGCTGCCCGTGCAAATGAAAGACCGTAGCGCCCGGTTTCAGATCAAAGTACAGGTACACTTCCATGCGCCGCTCATGGGTGTGGCAGGGCATGGTGTTCCATACCGAGCCTTCTTCCAGAACAGTCATGCCCATGACAAGCTGACAGCTTTGGCAGATCGATGGGTGTACGTATTGATAAATCATCCGCACATTGACCGCCGATGGTTCGCCGAGCTTCCGGGGATTCGCCTTTTCAATGGGGATGAATACTGTGGGATACGCGGTATGCGCCGGGGCGCTGGCAAGGTAGAATTTCGGCCTGCTGCCTTTCGCAGCGGAAAAGGCAGCTTCTTTAACGCCTTTCCCCACATAGAGGCCGTCCCCTTTTTTCATTGGATAGTCCTTTCCGTCAATCGTAACCAAACCGTCGCCTTTAATGCAGATGACACCCAATTCACGCCGGTCAAGGAACACATTGCTCCCAAAGTCCTTACCGCCCTCAAGACGCAGGGGTTTCCCCGCCGGAGAAGCCCCTCCAAAAACCACCCGGTCGCTGTGGGTATAGCAGAGGCTTATTTCGTCCTCGACAAACACTTTTTTAAACAAAAAGTGTTCCCGTAATGTTTCCGTGTCATAGTGCTTCACATCATCAGGATGTTCCGCATACCGGATTTCCAGTCTCATAGTTTCTTCCTCCTAAAAGCCTAATTCCTCATTAATAATAATAACGGCCCAAGTTCTGCCGTGCGGGTGTTGATTGCTGGTCGGATACTAGGAGCCTGTGGGACTTTTGGATTTTCCTGTATTTTTATACAGAAAACTCGCAACTAATGGTATATTCCGGGTAGAATATTCATTATTTTTGAATATTTATACCATTTTTAGCCAAAGTCCCACAGGCTCCTAGCCGTCTCTGTAAGATAACAGCCGCACATTAGCCAAAATATTCCTTTGCGTTTTTAAACGAAATATTCCGTGCTATTTCCAGAAGCTTATCCCGATCCGAGGGGTACTCTCCATTTTCAACCCATCTTCCGATAAGGTTGCAGAATATGCGGCGGAAATATTCATGCCGGGGATAGGAGAGGAAACTACGGGAATCCGTGAGCATCCCCACAAAGACCGGTAGTACGCCGACATTGGCAAGTATACGCATCTGCTCTTCCATACCGTCCCGGTGATCGCAGAACCACCAGGCGGAACCGAGTTGCATCTTTCCCCGTATGCCCTGCCGGTTTTCCGCCTTGCTGTAGTTGTCCTGAAAGCCGCCCATAATCGTAGCAAGGGGATAGTAGTCTTTTGGATTCAGCGTGTACAATATGGTTTTCGGCAGGCCGGAATC
>JAIROE010000208.1 GCA_031257715.1 Treponema sp.
CCATGGAACGGGCCTCTTCCACGGCAAGCTCCAGAAGAGATTTGGTCCGTTTTGAGGTGGGAACGTCGCCATGTACGAAGACGCCTGAAATGCGGGGTATGCCGTTTTCGACAATGCGCCTGAATTCCTGCAAATCAATACGGAGGAACATCAGCGCCTTGCAGGCGGTCCCCGCCCCTTCCTTGAGGACAGCAATCACAATATGCTCGGGCAGAAGCTGATCCGAATTGAAACGCCGGGCTTCTTCCTGGGCATCCAAAGAGAGAATGCGCTGAACACGCTGCGTTAAACCTTTAAACAAGCAACTCCCCCTTCATTACTATTTTATATTACTACATAAAAACGCCGTCTACAAGTTTTAGTCAGGGATTTCAAGCCTGTCTCCGGGCCTTATTCCCACCCTGTCGAACCAGCCGCGGGGCACTTCCAGCGCATAACGGGCCTTCCGGGAGGAACGCACCGAATTCAGGTTCAGGGGCTCCATGTCGCGGATCTCCGTGATGCGCCCTTCCGAAGAAACAAAGGCGATGGAAAGGGGAATATAGGTATTGCTCATCCAGAAACTGAGGTTATCCTCATGCTCAAAGACAAAGAGCATCCCCTTTCCGTCCTCAAGGTTCCTGCGGTACATAAGCCCCCGCGCTCTTTCATCGTCGGTACGGGCGATTTCAACCTGCATGACAAGGGGCTCCCCCCCGCTTCGTTCCACAACAAGTTTGTACATATCAGGAGCGGAAGCGCCCGCGCCGCAGCGGACAAGGATTCCGGCAAAAAAGACAATCCTGAGGACGGCAATCCGTACCCTAAAATTCATCGAGGAATTCCTCCCGCAGGCGAATTTCCCGCGATTCGGCAAGGACGGCCTCGTCCATTATTCCGCTGAAAACACGCATGTCCATGTATTTTACCGTGAGGGGCCTTTCTATTGAAACACGGGTATCGTCCGTTTCCCACACAGCCTCCCGCGGATTGATGGCGGAAGGCTCGCCGTATTTTTTCACGAGAGAGGTAAAAACCGAATAATGATCCACAATCGCGGTATTGAGGGCAAAACCCATGATAAACACTCTGCCTTCGTAAAGCTGAAAGAAGGCCCGCCTTATAAAGGAAGAGCCGGTGGTCTCTATGAGGCTTTGATCCCGCCGGGGAAGGAAGGACACGTCCCTGTCCCCCCGAAAATTAAAGAGCCCGTCCCCGGCAAGGCCGGCCTTGAGATCGTCAAGGCTCATGCCCAGCGAGAGGCTCCTGAAATTCCGGGGCAGCGGAACGGCGGCGGACGCGGCTTCGGTCCCGGCGGGCTCCATGCCCGCCGGCCCGGCGGCCGCCTCCTGCGCCCGCGCGGGGAGCGCGCGGCAGAAAAAGAGCGCGCACAAAACGGCAATTATTCTTATGCGTATCATCACCTTGATTATCGGCGGGGAAACGTTCCGGGTACAGGCCCGAACGGATCATCTTGCGGCCGAGTCCCGGCGGGCCTTTTCTATCTTCTGCATCTTCCGGTAATACTCGGTCTGCTTGCTTATTTCGGATACATCCACCGCGTATATCTTGTCTTTGGAAATCTGTATCTTCCTGTTTTCCATCATCTTGCGCAATACAAGCGTCCCGTTGCCCTGGGTAAGCCCCACCATATTCACCAGCTCTTTGGGGCCAAAGTCGAAAGTATAGGGCTGGGACGTATTGAAATTGACACGGTTCTTTTCAAGCTGGATGAGGAGGGCGTCGTACATGCGGCCCAGCGGATCGGAGATGAGGGTATTGGCAAGCTGTTTGTAAATGAACCAGATACGATCCGAAAGAAGGGTGGTAAGGCGCGCGATGATCTGGGGCTGGGTTCCTATCATCCGTTCAAAGTTGACCTTGTTCACCGCCAGCACTTGACAGTCCTCGTAGGCGACCGCGCTCGCCGCGCGGGGCTTGGCTTCAAGCAGGGCCATTTCCCCAAATATGTCCCCGCCCTTAAGGACGGCAAGGAGCACTTCGTTGTTGTCGACAATTTTGGCTATCTTCACGGAACCTTTCTGTATGATGTAAAGCTCATCCCCCGGCTCCCCTTCGGAGAAAATCATGAAATCCTTGGGGTAAACCCGGTTAAATTCGTCGGGACTGTATTCCAGCTTGACCGCCCTGGCATAGGGGGCTATCTTCATCATCCGTTCCCTTGCCATATTTACATTCCGGCCCCGCGGGCAGTATTTGATGTACTGATGGTACGCGTAGTACGCCTGATTGTACTGGCTTTGTTTGGCGTAATACTCGCCGACCTCGAAGAGATGGGAAGGGTCGGCCTCGGCGGTATTCTTCAGGGTAAGGCGGGTCAGGGCCTCATCAAGGTAACGCATCCGCTTTGAAAAGAGGAGGATGATCTTCAGCGCCACGGGGGTATTGTTCTGGATAAGCTGCGGGTATTGATCCTTTGCCACCGAAATGAGGGTAACATCCGTCAGGGCCTGGGCGGTTTCAATATGGCTGTGGGAAGACATGGTGGACACGACGCCGAAAAAATCCCCCGGCCCCAGAATATTCCCCCCTTCTTCCTCGACAACCTCCACTTCCTTGGAGACGCGGACCTTTCCCTGCCGGATAATAAAAAACCGGTCCGCGTTCTGTTTGCCTTCAACGGTAATGTACGAGTTTTTCGGAAAATTGACGAACGTGAGCAACAAACCGGCCATTACATCCCCGATAAAGATTCCGGCGTTGAAGAAACCGGAAAAATAAATACTTTCTCAAAGTATAGGAAGGCGGACCGGATCTGTCAATGTACCGCATTGCGCCATAATTAAAATCCGGCCCGAAGCAAGCTGATCCTGCCTGAAACAGGGGAGAGCACCATGGGGCTAGACATGCAAGACAGGCAAAAGGCCTGCACAACGATTGCCCGGCGATACCAAAAAGAACCGGGGAAATCTCCTGGTAGAGTACACGGTGACTCCCGGATATGACCGGGGCTGTCTCGCCCATATTCTGTTATGCGAAATGGCTTTTGAAACTGTATAAAAAATCATACATATTGGATATAAAAATGTAGAAAATTTAATCTATTAATTCTTTCAGGCTTGTTCCCAAGGCTTTAGATATTTTGACGATAACATCAATGGATGGAATTACCTTTTTACTTTCTATATAATATAGATGACTATGGGAAATTTCTGCTTCTGTAGCTAAATTTAAGAGTGAAATCCTTTGTTCAATCCGTCGTGAGCGAATATTTTCTAAAATTTTCCCGGTTTCTTTCTCCATACCACTTGACTCTAAAATTAGAGTGTGGTTATAATAAGGACAACTCTAAATATAGAGTAATAAATTTTTGGAGGCTTCTTATGAAGAAGAAAGCTTTTGGGATTGCCGTACTGGCAATTATTTTAATCAGTACCGTAGTTGTTGCTCAGCAGGTATGCTTGGTATACAGTACAAGTCCAACGGGATCGGAGAGAAGGGGCTTATACGCCAATCTTTCTGGAAGGTCAATTACCATTGAAAGTAGTATTGATGAACCAGTAAAAATTATTGAAATAAAAATTGGTTCAAATGACTACACATATCAGGTGAAGGGCGAAAAAAGAATAAGTGCTCAAGGTGGTACAACGCTTACTGTCAATGGAACAGGAAAATTATCTGGGACATTATTAATTCGTGCGGAATCTTGTGACTAAAACCAATGAAGAGGGAAAGGTTTTTCCCTCTTCATTGGAAGGCGTGGTCCATACCCCGGAGCTTGCCCCGGAAAATTTACAACCCGTAGAAAAGGTGTAAGCCGGTTTTCGTATCAGGGTATGGCCTCAAGAACCCGCTCGCGGGGGAGAGTACAATAAATTTCCTATCCAACGAAGATACCCGGGAGCTTGCTCCTGGGTTCTTCATTAAAATATTAAAAAACAAAAGCCACTTCGCATAACAGGACTGTTTATGCCTCACCGTCAGTAGGCGGCTCGGCCTCCATTCGCCCAGGTCAGTCGCCATGCTCCTTCTCACGGATCACTCCGGCACTTTGGGGCGGCAGAAACCCCAGAGGTTTCTTTATAGTGCCGCCCCAATTTCGTAAACAGTCAGAACGTCGAACGGGGGAAACCCCGGTATGGCAGGACAGCAGGCAAAACCGTTAC
>JAIROE010000224.1 GCA_031257715.1 Treponema sp.
GAAACGGGTGCGGAACATGAAGAGATTGGAACTTCCGAGCTGGCGGCAATGCTGCGTTCCGGGCTGCTTGCCCTCTATGACATTGTGGAAGCCCGTCCGGGCGACAAGACCCTCATCGACACCCTTGCCCCCGCCTGCGACGCCATGGACAGGGCGGCCGAACGTGAAACGGATCTTGCGGAAGCCCTTGCCGGGTTAAAGGAAGCGGCGGCCCGCGGCTGGGAATCCACAAAAGATCTGGAAGCGAAGTTCGGCCGTTCAAGCCGCCTGGGGGAACGTTCCAAAGGGGTCCACGACGCGGGCGCTACCTCATGCAGGATCATCCTTGAAGCCATGGCGGACGGCATAACGGAACTCTGCGTCTGAGGCCCGCCGCCGCATTTTCAAAATGCCGGCCGGGATTTACTTTCAGCCAAAATCAAATTCAGCCTGTCCCTCATTGCGCCCTGAACGGCGGCTGCCTTTGCCTTCAAAGAAAGCGGACAGGTCCCAATGAACCGCCTGGGCGATGGACAGGGCGACGGGAAGCACCTGCGAGGCGGCGTAATGCCCGTAATCCAGGGGGCCGTGGGGAAGGAGTTCGTGATTTTCATCGGCGTAGGGCTGCGCGCCCGTTTTGGTCCAGACAAATTCCACAGCCCCCCGGCGGTTCTTCCAGCCCAGGGCACGGGCCGCCTTTACCTGGGGGGGCGTGGACGATGTGTACGATTCAGGCGGCCGTGAAAGCCTCTTCCGGTAAACAAGTTCGCCGTCAAGTTTTCCCGAACGCAGATCTTCAAGGCAGCCGCGTATTTTTTCCCTGAACGCCTCCTCATCCGCCCCGGAAAAAACCAGTTCCAGAAGTTCCACCTGCAGCCGGCGGGCAAGCGGTGTTGCGTCGCTCCGTACCGCCTCCATTCCTTTGACCTCTACCGTGCATGATCCGTCCCCGTTGACAAGATAGCCCCCGTATCCCTTGGCCCTGCCCCGCGGCGCCTCTTTGTCCCGGCCGCCCCCGGAATCGGACGGGTTTACCGCCGCGGACGGCGCCCTGAGCGGCGGGATAAGGAAACGGCGGTACGCTTTTTCAAAACGGAGTTCCATGAAGGATTCAAGGCGGTATTCCCTGCGGATGGTTTCCGAAAGAAAGCCGTTGAGTTCCTCCGCAAGTTTTCCGCAGGGAACAAGAAAATCGCCGGGGGCCGCCCCGTCGCCGAATCCCGTTTCGACAAAAAGGGAATCGGTGTCCCCGTAGAGCACACGGAAGCCCCTCTCCGTAAACCAGTCCCTCGAAAGGTGCAGCCATTTGCGGGCAAAGGACGTGATGGCCCCGGCAAGGAAGGTCCGTCCGTAGCGGCAGGCCGAAGTGCCCATGACCCCGTAAAAACTGTTCATGAGGATTTTGTACACCCCGGCGGCGGTTTCATCCCCTTCGGCTATGGCCCTCCGGCGCGCCCTGAAATATTCCGCGATAAGGGAAGGAAGCACGCCCGGACTCCGTGAAAAGGAAGCGCCGTTGGGAGCAGTAATGGGATCCTCATCATCCGGCGTCTTCCTGACGCCGCTTCTGGCGCAGGCAAGGGGATCGATGTTAAAGGTCCTGATTATTGAGTGGTAGAGGCTGCGGAAATCAAAGACGGCGACATTGCCGAAAAGTCCCGGCAGGGGATCCAGGACAGTTCCCCCCGCGGCGCCGGAAACACTGCCGCTGTTTGGGGGAGGCGCCGCTATGTTCCTCCGGGCAAGTTCTATGCCGTAGACGCGCTCAAAGCTCACGACACTGGTCCACGCCTTGTCGATGCCTGCCCCGGTAAGAAGGGCCCGCTTTACCGTCAGGGTAAAGAGCCCTGTTTTGGCAAGTATGCGCAGGACAAGTTCCGCGTCCCGCAGGCAGTAGCCTCCGAAAAGCCGGGGATCTTCGGCGTAAAGCCTGTCGAGATCGGCTATCTTGTTTTTACCCGACGACGCGACGGCTTTCCCCTCCCCCAGCACGAAACGGGACACCGCCTCAAGGGTGAAATCCCCCGGTCCCCGTGCGGAGCCCTGGAAGCCGGAACGCACGATACGAAGCGCGTCTATCACCTGACGGCCCGGCGCAATCGCGGCGGCGGAACGGCGTCCCGAGCCGGGGAAGAATTTCCCCTCGTCCAGGGATCTTCCCGGCCTGAACGGAACGCCGAGTTTTTCGCAGCGCTCCGCTATGACGCGGAAATCAAAATCGAGAAAATTCCATCCGGTAAGGATGTCCGGGTCCATGCGCCTTAGATCCTCAAAGAAGGCGGCAAGAAGGGACGCCTCATTTTCATGAAAAAAAAGACCGTCCTCCCCGTCCGTCATCCGTACGCCTGCGGGCAGGCGTACCCGTACAATGCCGCGCCCGCCGTAACCGCCGCCGTCCTTTTCCATGTCCGCGCCGCAGGCCGAGACCGCCGCTATGGCGCGTATCGAATTGTCCCTGGTGTCGGTTTCTATGTCTATCGACGTGACGACAAGGGAAGGATCCGCCTGAGCGTCACAGGGGGAAAAACGGGGCCGCAGTATCACGAGCCCGGCGCGGCGTCCCGCTTCGGCGCGGCCTGTAATCAGCACAGGCCCCCGAATCATCTTTTCGGAGAGAAAAAGGACCGCCGGTTTTATGTCCGCATCGGGGCTGGGAATACCGGCCGCTTCCAGAAGATCCGCCGCCCTGCCGCGTTCGCCGTAACGAAAAAAAACGAGGCGTATGAGTTTTTCCGTTCCCGAAAAAGATTCCAGATCCGAAGGATGTTCCTCAAACCGCAGGGAAGAAAGGCAGGAAAGTGCCCGCTCCCGGTCCCCTTCAAAAATATGAATATAGGGCCGCCATGTCTCCTCCACCGCGGCGAAGGATCTTTTGTCATCAAGGCGGCCCACGCAGTAAAGCCGGTCCCGCCCCGGATCGGCATAACAGTGCACAATATAACCGCGGAAATTTTCGCGGTCAGGGGATGGAGGTTCCCGGCCCTCAGGTCCGGCGGAGGCTGCCTGAAAGCCGTTCAAACAGGACATCATACACGGGCCGTGAACCCATGAGGGCGGTGGTAACAAACGCGGAAAGACAGACGAGAACCAGACTGAAAAGATGATTGAAACTGCCGCTCATTTCAAGTATCAGGATGATCCCCGTCACCGGCGCGTTTACCGCGGCGGTAAAAAAGGCGGCCATTCCCAGGATGATGAAGGCGGTGTTTTGTCCCGGGGAAAGGAAATCCGCCCTGGAAAGGAGGAGGGAAAGCAGCTCCCCGGAAAGAGCGCCGCACGCAAGCAGGGGAAGGAAGATCCCCCCCGATGTTCCCGAACCGTAACAGAGCGCGGTAAAGACGATCTTCATGGCAAGGAGGAGGAGCACAAAGACTGCCGTCCTGCCGCCTTCGGGAAGGGACTCTATGATTCCGTGTCCTCCTCCCGTTATGTCAAAAAAATAAAAACCCAGGGGAACGGAAACCAGAAGGGGAACAAGAGGACGGAGAGGAAGGGGGACGCGGAACTTCGCGTACAGATCCTGGGAAAGATACAGGGACTTTTTGAAAAGAACGCCCAGAAGACCACAGCATATACCCAGAAGCGCGATCCAGGGAAAAACGCGGAGGGGAAGAACACCGACATTGCTGAAATCGAATACCGGGACAAATCCGAAAAAGAAACCCGCGACGGCATCGGCGGCGACGGCGGCTCCCATGGAGCAGGCAATTGCAAGCGGCGTGAACCCCGTGTTGAGCTCCTCCAGCACAAAGAGCACGCCGGCAAGGGGGGCGTTGAAAGCGGCGGCCAGTCCGGCGGCGGACGCGGCGGTGATGAGGATGCGCCTCTCGCGGTAAGGCCGCCTTAAAAAGCCCAGCACTACCCTCCCCGTGTAGGCGCCTATCTGAATCGAAGGCCCTTCGCGGCCGAGCGAAAGCCCCGCTCCAAGACCAAGGACCCCCGTAATAAATTTCAGGGGAAGTTCGGTCCGCCAGTCAAACCGCATCTCCCGCTTTAACACCCCCTTGATCTGGGGGATGCCGCTTCCCCGTATCATGGGACGGACCCTGGCGGCCCAGCCCAGGAAAAGCCCCACGACCGCAAGGCACAACGCCCACAGGAGCGTCCGCGAAAGGGGAAGGAAGAAAAGAGCCCCGTAGAGGCGCCGCCGCCAGACATCGGCAAGTCCGACAAGATGCCTGAACAGGACCACAACAAGGCCGGCGAGAAAACCGATGAACACGCTTTCCAGGATCACAGCAAGGCGGGAATGATACCAGCGCCTTACATCATCAAGGAACGGCGTCTTCACAAAACCGCCCGCTTCCCCAATTCCTCCTCCAGCATCTTCATGTCGGGGGGAATGTTGATGAGCGCGCCGCCTGCCGGGGAAAATTCCGCCGCCCTGCGGGCAGAGGCCGTGTCCTTAAGACCGTTCCCGGTCACAATGGACACCACGAGCGCGTCACGCGGAATGAGCCCCCGCGCCGCTGCCTTCAGGAGGCCCGCGGTTCCGGCGGCTCCCGCGGGTTCACCGAAGACCCCGGCGCTCCTTCCCAGAAGTCTCATGGCGGAAAGGATCTCCTCATCGCTTACATTAACGGCAATCCCGTTTGATTCGCGTATTGCCGCCACGGCCTTGCCGCCGTTGCGGGGAACACCCACGGCAATACTGTCGGCAAGGGTGTTTTCCTCCATCCGTTCAATGGGCCTTCCCGTTTCCACGGCGCGGTTCACCGGGCAGCAGCCTTCGGCCTGAACGCTGAGGAGCCGGGGAAGTTTGGCGGTAAGGCCCGCCGCGTACAGATCCCTGAAACCCTTCCACACGCCGGCTATCGTACAGCCGTCCCCAACGGAAAGGGCCACAAAATCGGGAACCTCAAAATCAAGCTGTTCGGCTATTTCCAGCGACACGGTTTTTTTCCCTTCGGACAAATAGGGGTTGACCGCCGCGTTCCGGTTGTACCAGCCGTATTTTTCTATGGCTTCGGCGGAAAGCCGGAAAGTATCCTCGTAACTGCCCCTGACGCTGACGACACAGGCCCCGAAGATGAGAAGCTGCGTCACCTTTCCGGCGGGCGCCCGTTCGGGGACGAAGATGAAGGAGGAAAGCCCCATGGACGCGGCCGCTCCCGCAAGCGAGGAGGCGGCGTTTCCGGTAGAGGAACAGGCCACAGTGGTTTTTCCCGAACGGGCCGCGCGGCAGACGGCAATCGCCGAAGCCCTGTCTTTAAGACTCGACGTGGGATTAAGCCCGTCGTCCTTGATATAGAGCCTTTCAAGGCCCATCTCCCCGCCAAGGCGGGAAGCCCGGTAGAGGGGAGACCATCCCGCGCGGAGGGGGCCAGGCGGCGATCCTTCCTCAATAGGGAGAAATTCCCTGTAGCGCCACATGGAAAAATCCCCGCATGAGGAAAGCTTTTCACGGCTTGTGCGGGACCTGATATAATCGTAATCGTACACGATCTCAAAAACCCCGCCGCACTTCGGGCAGGTATAGGTATCGTCCCCCGCCTCATACTCCGCGCCGCACGCGGTACAGACTGCGGCCTTTACATTCTT
>JAIROE010000236.1 GCA_031257715.1 Treponema sp.
CATATCATCGCGGCCGATGTTGACGGCGACAAGGTTCCCGAGATTTTCTTTTCGGGTGAAGGGAACGCCCTTTACGGTTATACCCGGAATTTCAGTTCCCTGGACGGTTTTCCCCTGCCCCTGTGGGGGCAGCCCTCGTTCGCCGATCTTAACGGCGACGGAAAAAGCGAATGCACCGGTACGGGGCTTGACAACAGGCTGTACCGCTGGCATTTCAGGTAGCCGGTATTTTGGGTAATGAGGGCATTCCCAAAACTCCGGTTTTTGGGAACGGCTCATATAGATATGATCGCGTTATCAAGGAGCGGATAACCATGAACACACACGCGGCGGAAAAAACAATTTTGTTTCTCATCATGTTTACACTCCTTTCCTGCCAGTCCCTGCAGAGGGACAGGCTCGCGGACCTGCCGGACGAACCGGCCAACAGGAATATTGCGGAAATTGAAGAACTGATAGTTTCACTTGACGGGGATTTTTCGCGGGACGCCGCTGCCGCCGCCCGCGGGCGGATCGGCGAGCTGGAAAAAAAATCCCTTCCCGATACGGGGTACGGCGCCCTTCTTGCGGCTTTTTCGGGCCGTCTCTTTATTCTTGAAGGAAAGCAGGGCGATGCCCAGAAAAAACTGCGGGATTCCCTGTCGCTTTCCCCGGGGAACATACAGGCGACCGTGCTTTCGCTGCGGCTTGAAAAGGACGTGCAGAAGAGACTTGCCATGGTAGACCGTGAACTTGGCGTAGAAGCGGCAGGGGAACTTCAGATAGAACGAGGACGGGCCCTCATGGAAGTGCGCCGCTACCGCGAGGCGGCGGCGGCTTTTGATACCGCTTTTTCCATGGAGTTAAATCCGGTGTACCGGGACACCTACCGCGCGGCGCGGGACCGCGCCTGGGAACTTCGCGACGCCGAAGCGGGAATGGGAAGCAAAACGCAGGCGATCGTGGAGCAGGACGGCGTTACATGGATGGATCTGATAGAACTTACCAGGGGTGAAACGGAACTCCTCCGTTTCCTTACCGCCGGAAGGGACTGGCCTGCCCCGGAAATTTTCAACCGCCTCCTGGAGAGGTCTTTTATCCCCTTTACACAGGATGTAACCGTCAACGAATGGCCGGCCGTAAAGCCGAAGTCAAACGAGCAGGTAACCCGCTCGGGTGCGGCCTACTATATCTGGCGCCTGTACGCCGAAAACCGGGCGGACAGGGGGCTTCTTACGCGGTATTCGGCAGGCTACGCGGCCCGTCCCGGTTTCCGGAGCCCCGTCGCCGATCTTCCCCTCCTTTCGCCCTTCTTTGATTCAGTGCTGGGCTGCGTGGAGACGGAACTCATGTCCCTTCCCGACGGCAGAAATTTCAGCCCCACCCAAAAAGTCCGGGGCGCCGAAATGCTCGCGGTGCTGAGAAAAATCAGGTAAGTTCGTTACCCCGCAGCCGTTTCAAGGCGGCCGAACGCACCCGCGGCGCCGGCCGTCACGCACGGTGCGGCCGGTCACTTCTTGAATTTCAGCGTCTCAAGGGGCGTATCACCCCGGATAAACTCAAACCACAGTTCCTTGTCCGTTTTCTCACGGAGCAGCCTGAAAAATCCGGCCAGATCCCTGAAAGTCTCGCCGTTAACGGCGGTGAGGCGATCGCCTTCCTTGAGCCCGATGATATCGGCCGGGCTGCCGGAGATGACCTGGGCAACAAAGAGCGTACCCGCGGTGTTGCCGCTCAAATTGAGCCTTGACTTGAGGGAATCGGTCAGGGGGAGGACATACGCGCCGGGCCAGAGCTTCTTGTTGTCGGCCGCGGCCTGTTCCGTACGGGTCTCTATTCGAACCGTTATATCCTGCGAAGCGCCGCCCCGGAAAACCGTAAAGACCGCCCTGTCGCCGGGCTTGATATCCCCAACCATCATGGTAACATGGTTTACGCCCCGCGCTTCCTTGCCGTCAACATGGGTAATAAAATCGCCGGGCTTTATTCCGCCCTTGTCCGCAGGCGATCCCAGAAACACCTGTGTCGCCAGAGCACCGCGTTTCCCTTCAATACCGAGCGCCTGGGCGATGTCCCTGTCCGGATCGGAAAGCGACACGCCAAGCCAGCCGTAGTTGATGGTGCCGGAATTGATAAATTCATTGATGGTCCGTTTTGCGTTGTTGATGGGGATGGCGAAGCCCAGTCCAACGGAACCCCCGCCCGAACTGTTGCTGGCTATCCAGGTGTTGATCCCGATAACTTCTCCCCGTATGTTCACAAGGGCGCCGCCCGAATTCCCCTGATTAATGGAAGTATCCGTCTGGATAAAGTCGTTGATGTTATTGGCGGGCCCTCCCGTGCGGCCCACGGCGCTTACGATTCCCATGGTTACCGACGACATGAAGCCCAGGGGATTCCCCACCGCTATGGCCCAATCCCCGACGCGCACCTCATCGGAATCGCCCAAAACGGCCAGGGGAAGCGAATCGGAAGTCTTGAAAGAAACCATGGCAAGATCCCGCCGCTCGTCCTTTCCTACCAGTTCCGCCGGATATTCCTTGCCGTCATTGGCCGCCACGGAAATTTCATTGGCGCCCTCAACCACGTGGTTATTGGTCAACACATAGTAGGCGCCTTTTTCATACCTGACGATGATCCCCGAACCGAGGCCCTGGGACCTGAATTCCCTTTCCTGCTGATTCTGTCCGCCGTCTCTGGGGCCGAAGAAAAATTCCCAGGGGATGCCCGGATAATTGGGAACCTGCTGGCGGCGTATCGAAACGGTCTTGAGCTCCACAACCGAGGGGAGCACCTTGTCGGCGACGGCCCTGAAGGCCGTCTGAAGGTTTTCCGCCGTTTCAAGAGCGTTTGCGGGAATAATCACGGAATTTTCCTGGGCCCGCGCGGTTTTTACCGACTGGGGAGTCGAGCAGGAAAACGAGAGGAAAGCAAGGGAAAAACCGAAAATGATCCCTATCAACACAAGATTAAACACCAAAAGGTTTGTCGATGATAACTTCCGCATAATATTCATAAAACACTCCTCAATCTTTCATTTACACTTCTACACTTCATTCCGGCTTCATAATTACATAATAATGAATTTCCCAAAAAGTTACATGGCGGCGGTTTGCCCGCGGGCGCGGGAGGCTCCCTCCTTTTTGGACCGGCGTCCTCCGCCTTGCAATCCATCCTTCATTACGGGGGCTCGGTGAGTATTTCCGTATGATCCCTGAAAATCGCTACGGTATGCTCCCAGTGGGCGGAAGGCATGTCATCCGCGGTAACCGTGGTCCAGCCGTCATCCAGAACATTCACCTCCCCGGTTCCCATGTTGATCATGGGCTCAATGGCGATGACAAGGCCGCCGGTCATGCGGGGATTGGGGCCGTGGGGAACATTGGGCACCTGCGGGTCCTCGTGAAGGGAAAAGCCCACTCCGTGCCCGCAGAACTGATGCACAACTCCGTAACCCCTTTCTTTGGCATAGGCTTCTATCGCCCGGCTTATCTGCAGGAGTCTTTCCCCGGGTTTTGCCGCGTCTATCCCCCGGTACAGGCATTCCCTCGTCGTCACATTGAGAGCGTGGAGCCTGTCGCTTACTTTTCCCGCTTCGACGCTTACCGCCTGATCGCTGATGTAACCGCCAAAATCTATGCCGCAGTCAAGGGACACCAGATCCCCTTCCTGTATCCTGCGTTTTGAGGGAATCCCGTGTATCACCTCGTTGTTAATTGAGATGCAGATGCTTGCCGGATAGGGGTTGTTTTTGGGGCCGTAGCCCAGAAAGGCCGGTTTTCCCCCCGCTTTCCGTATCCAGTCCCTGGTCCATTTGTCAAGTTCCAGCGTCCGGACCCCCGGCTTTACCAACGGGACGAGTTCCCGGTACATGGCGGAAAGGAGC
>JAIROE010000246.1 GCA_031257715.1 Treponema sp.
ATTAACGTTTCCCGCGTTTCGGGACGCGGAAATAGCGCTGATGGACATTGACGGGGAAAGGCTTGATTTTATCAGGAGAGCCTGTGAACGGATTGTCGCCGCGGGGAATTATCCTGCAAAAGTAACCGCGGGCCTTGACAGGGCCGCGGCGCTGAAAGGCGCCGACGGGGTGATCATCACGATTCTTTCGGGAGGGCCGGAAGTTTTCCGTACCGACATAGAGATTCCTGGCGCGTACGGCATTGACATCAATGTGGGGGACACCAGAGGGCCTTCGGGGATTTTCCGTTTCCTGCGGACGGCGCCGGTGATGCTGGAGATATGCCGTGACATTGAGCGGTACTGTCCCGATGCTCTTGTCCTCAATTACACCAATCCCATGGCGATGCTCTGCAGGTATCTGCAGGAGAAGACGGCGCTCAAGTTAACCGGTCTCTGCCACAGTGTACAGGGAACCGCCGAAATGCTTGCCCGGTGGATTGGCGCCGACATGAAGGATATTTCCTATGTATGTGCGGGAATAAATCATCAGGCGTTTTATCTTGAGTTTAAAAATAAAAACAGGGACGCGTATCCCCTTATACGGGACGCAGTACGGCGGACTGAAGTATACAATGAGGAAATAGTGCGCTGTGAAATGTTTAAACATTTGGGCTATTTCCCCACGGAATCTTCGGGGCACAATTCCGAATACAATCCCTGGTTCCGCAAGACCGCCGCCGATATCGAAAAATACTGTACCCGCGGGACAGGCTGGAATCCGGGAGCGCACGCCTATATTCTTAATGAGTATTTCATGCGGGAAAAGACATGGAGGGATGAAATAGGGGAATGGCTTTCCAGCGATACCATTGAACTTGAAAGGGGCCGCGAATACGCCGCGTATATTTTCAACGCGGTCTTCGGTGATAACATCCTTTTCCAGTTCAACGGTAATGTGCGGAATTTCGGACTCATTGACGGACTGCCCGAGGGAGCCTGCGTGGAAGTGCCCGCACTGGCGGGCAAAGGCGGCATACAGCCCATACGGGTGGGAAAACTTCCGCCGCAGCTTGAGCTTCTGACAGGAATCAATGCGCGCTGCGAGGAACTTGCCGTTCAGGGCTGTATCGAAGGCGATCGCGGGATGATCTATCACGCCGTCCTCTTCGATCCCCTGACGACGACGCAGCTTGACATGGAAAAGACGCGGAAGATGGTAGACGAAATGTTTGAGGCCGGAAAGGATTATTTGCCGCGGTTCAGCGTTTGAGCCTGGGAGCCTGGCGCTTGCGGGTTTTTACGGAAGAAGCGCGTTCGACACCCTTCCGGCGGCAAAGCCCCAGCGTTCATTGACATAGGCAGAGAAGGCTTCCGCCTCGGCGCGGAAGGCCCGCGCAAGGAGGGGCCAGTTTCCGGCGGCCCCGTCTTCAGGCGGAAGATCCCCGCGGCGCAGGGGCGAGGAGGAAAGACGCGCGGGCAGTGTTTGTCCGAAATACACCGCGGCCCGCGGCGCCGGCTGCTGGAGGCAGTGCGCCATGAATTCGTTGATCACAAGGTATTCGTCGTTTATGTCGTAACGCTGGTAATCAAAAAAGCTGAGTATAAAACGCCGGGCGGGGGGGAGGAGCCCCTCCCACCGGGAACGGCTGAAATCCCTGAACGCGCCGTCTATAAAAAAGAGCCCGTGAAAGCCTTCGTGAACCATGAAAAGCTCACGGAGGTAACCGGGCGATTCGCGTGAAAGGGAGATGACCGCCCCTTCCCCGCTTTTTATGCCGTCCCCGTCCCGCAAAAGTATTCCTTCGTCAAAAAGCACCGCCTCAAGTTCCCGTTCCTCGGGAAGCAGGGGAAAACCGCTCTTTTCGGCCGCGTCAAAGAAGCGGGCCAGATCCTCGGCCCGGTAATCGTGGGCGTTCCAGCCGTGCAGGCCTGCAAGTTCCCGGTCCGAAGAGAGCCTTCCGCGAAAACCCGCCTTCTCGACAAAAAAGGCAAGGCGCTTTAAAAGCCTGTCCTGTACGCCGTAATCGGCGGTATCAAGGATCAGGATCGAAGGAAACGATTCCCAGCGGAAAATCTCGTAACGCCGATCGCGCCAGGCTTCCACCGGATAATCAAGGATGACGCGCGGGTCCGCGGAAACGGGGCGGGGAAAAGGCGGCGCTTCAGAATGAACAAGGATGAAGCGTTCAAGGCCCCCTTTCCCCGACGCGGGGAAGGGCGCCTGTAACGCGGGGGAAGGAACGGCAAAGGCCCCCGATCCGCCAAGGTGAAAGCCCCCGGCGCGGACGGCAAAGTCCGTTCCCGCCGCTTGCAGTTCCGCCCCGTCAAAACGGTACTCGGGCGGAGGATCGATGACGAAAGCCCCTTCCGTCATCGAGACAAAAGGCGAGGCGAAAAATCCGCCGTCCCTTTTTTCAAAACCAAAACGGCGCGGAACAGGTCCGATCTCTTCAACGCGGATAAAAACGTCCCGCACCCCGGGCCGCCGCCCGCCGGCGTCGTATTCCCTTCCGTCCGCGTCCGAAAGGTACACGCTGAAACCGGGAAGGGCTCCTTCGGCAGGGACGGCATAACCGGCGCGGGGCGGGCTTTCATCAAAACCGGAAAAGGAAGCGTCCCACGGAAGCGCCCACAGGCCCCCCGATCCAAGATCCAGAACGGGGAAGAAGGCGTCTTTTAACTCACGGGGAACATCGCCCGAAACGGAATACACAATCTCAAACGAAGAACCGGGGGGAATGACAGGAAAATCCGCGCCCCGCCTTCCGCGCTCACCCTGAAACACATACTCAAGTTTCGAGGGATTTGAAATATCCAGCAGTCCCCCTGCGGCCTTCCGGGAAAGGCCGTAAAGGCTGAAGCCCGGAAAGGAAACGCGAAAAGCGGCTTCTTTCCCCCGGCCGCAGGAAAAAAGGAGGGGCAGCACAAGGGACGCCAGAAGAAGGATTCGCGGTTTCACAAAAACCTACAGGGCAATGACGCTTCGCGCGATAAGCTGGGCCACCGAATAGCGCCTCTCCATGGTTATCTCCGGATCGTCCCGCAGGAAGCAGTCAAATTCCGCGTCGAACGATTCGGGCAGCACGGGCAGTTGCAGCGTCTGTTTGAAATAGGCCCGGTGCGACGGCTCAAAGCGGCGGTTCACGCAGAACAGGGTAAGGCAGGCGCTCTTGATAAAACCCGCCGAAGAAATGAGGCTGTTAAAGCCGTCTCCCTGAAGCACCGCCGCCCCGAGATCGGAAAGGTAGTGTTCCATCTTTGACTGCGACGCAAGCCGCATTTCCTGCCAGAATACATCCCCCAGGTTTTCAAGTTTTTTCCGTATTTCCGTAATCCACCCGCTCCGCGAAAAAAAGATCTCCCCGCAGGCCAGGCGGTAAAAGCCGTATGTACCGGCATCCTTGATGAGCCAGATGTAATCAAGTTTGGTTTCCGCTATTGAAAGAAGATCCTCAATCTTGCCCGTGCTCTTGTATTCCAGCCGCACCGGGATATTCCCGATAAGGAAACGGTCCTTGGAGGCGGAGCTTTCAAAGGCGGCGACATCAGCGCCGTAAAGGCGGCAGCGTTCGGCCGCATCGGGAATGGAACCCGAGTAAAACACGTCAAGTATGAGGGCGAAATAGGGATCGAGGGTATCGGAGAAGGCCGCCTCGTTAAGGGAGACGCATTCCACGGCGGGCCATTCCGAAAGGGTTTTGGCAAAACGATCCACAAGCAATTTTGTCTTATATTTCATGCTGTTTCCTTTGTATACTACCTGTTATGAATGATAACACGGAAAGGCTGCCGTGAAAACAGACAGGAAGACAAACCGGAAACTTTTGATGGCGGTC
>JAIROE010000354.1 GCA_031257715.1 Treponema sp.
GCCATTGAGCATCCCTGCGTTCTCAATGCGGCCGCCTATCTCAAGACACTGGGTTTTCCCGTGATCTTTCTTCCGGTGGATGAATACGGGAAAATACGGCTGGAGGATCTTGAAAGGGCCCTTGACGATAAAACGCTTTTTGTTTCGGTAATGATGGCCAATAACGAGATTGGTACGATTGAGGATATCAGGCAAATTTCCGCCGTCGTAAAGAAGGCCGGCGCCTGGATGCACACCGACGCCGTGCAGGCTGTAGGGAAGATCCCGGTAAATGTGGAGGATCTGGGAGTGGATTACCTTACCATGTCGGCCCACAAAATCTACGGTCCCAAAGGCGTGGGGGCTCTCTATGTCAAGCACGGCGCGCCCCTCTTTCCCCTGATACACGGCGGCCATCAGGAAGACGGTTTCCGCGCGGGGACCTACAACAACATAGGAATACTGGGATTCGGCAAGGCCGCGTCCATCGCCGCCGAAGGAGTGGAACAATACGGCCGTGAATTTTCCGCCCTCCGCGTGCGCCTGCGGGACGGGCTCCTCAATTCAATCCCCGATATTAAAATCAACGGACACCCGGAGGATGTGCTTCCCAACACCCTCAACGTATCCTTCCCCGGTGCGGAAGGGGAGGCGATACTGCTTTCGATGGATATCGCGGGAATTGAGGCATCGACAGGATCGGCATGCGCGTCGGGAAGCCTTGAACCTTCCCATGTGCTCATGGCACTGGGCGTCGGTCCCGAACTTGCCCACGGTTCCATACGTTTCAGCCTTGGATGGGGGATTACCGCGGAGGATATAGACTACATTGTCGAAACCCTGCCCCCCATCATCGCCCGGCTCAGATCCATGTCGACCATGCCGGTTCACGCATAGGAGTACAAAATGCCTGACTGGTTATATTCGGATACCGTGAAGGAACACTTCACCCATCCGCGAAACGTGCTTTTTGACGACGAATCGGCCTTTCCCGCCGACGGCCGCGGGCAGACCGGGAACATCAAATGCGGCGATCAAATGCTGATGCTTTTGCGGATCAAGGACGACGTGATCACCGACGTGAAATGGAAGACCTACGGCTGCGCGAGCGCCATCGCGTCCACCAGCATGCTTTCGGAAACGATCAAGGGCATGAACATACGCGATGCCTACGCCATAAGGCCTGAAGATCTTGTTGAAAAACTTGGAGGACTTCCCGAATACAAAATACACTGTTCGGTTTTGGGCGACAAAGCCCTGCGGGCCGCCATAGACGATTACCTTGTGAAAACCGGCAGGGCAGGCATGTTGAAGGAAAGCACCGTAGAAATCTGCCACTGCCTTTCCATCACCGGCAAAGACATAGAAAACGCCTTCCACAACGGCGCCCGCACCTGGGAGGATCTCCAGTCCGCCACCAAAATAGGAACCGTCTGTGGCCGCTGCAAGCCCAAAGCCCTCGAACTCCTCCATGAGTTTATGCATATATACGGGGCCTAAGGAGAGCAGCCGCAGGCTGTGCATTGACCACCCGCTACAGGGCCCGGCGCCAACATATCCAAAGCACGCGATGCACGCAGGCCGGTTTTAGCCGGGACTTCCCCCGCTCCGATCACATCGGCATCCGCCTGTTCGCCGGACCGTAGGTTCCGGTTATCCAAAACCGTAACGGCGAACGGGTAATTTTACAGCCGCGCCGCGAAACTCCCGGCTAAACGGTACAGCTGTTTAGCCCGCGAATCGCGCGGAGAATTGCCCCGTTGCCAAACGATCCCGTTGGCCGTATCATAAGGGGCATTCGTGAAACAAATGTTTTGGAAAAACGGCCCGGCGGCCCGGGGCAAGGCAGGGTAAGGTCATGTACCGTATTATTCCGCAGATATGCGGCGAAATAAAGCTCCCCGATATGTTTCAGGTGAGGCAGCTTTTTGATACCCATAAGATAGAAAGGGCGGCGATTCCCGCGGCGGTTTTCGCGGAGCTCTCCCGCCCGGAGATTGCCGGGAAGATTCGCGCGGGGATGCGGGTTGCCGTTACCTGCGGGAGCCGGGGGGTCGCCAATATCGCGGCGATAACCAAAGCCGTCGTGGATTTCGTAAAATCGAAGGACGCCCGTCCGTTTATCGTCCCGGCCATGGGGAGCCACGGAGGGGCGACGGCGGAGGGGCAGAAGGCGCTGATTGAAAGATACGGGGTCACGGAGGAGTACGCCGGCTGCCCTATCGTCTCTTCCATGGAAACGGTGGTTATCGGGGAGAGCGGGGAGGGGCACCGGGTCCGCATCGACAAAAACGCCGCCGAATCGGACGGTATCATCGTAGTGGGGAGGGTGAAGCCCCATACGGATTTCCGGGGGCCCTTTGAAAGCGGCCTCATGAAGATGATGGCCATTGGACTTGGGAAACGGGAAGGGGCGGCTCTTTGCCACGAAGCGGGGTTTACCCGGATGGGCCACATGGTTCCCCTTTTCGCCCGGTGCATCCTCAAAAACGCGCCCGTTGCCCTGGGCCTTGCGATCATGGAAAACGCCTATGGCGAAACCCGCACCATCACCGCCCTGCTTCCCGGCGAAATTGAAGAAAAAGAGCCTCCGCTTCTGGAGGAGGCCCGGCGGCACCTTCCGCTGATTCACTTTACGGACGCGGACGTTCTTGTGATTGACCGGATCGGCAAGGATATAAGCGGGGACGGCATGGACCCCAATGTCACCGGGGCGGGCCCCTGTACGCCCCATGTTACCGGCGGCCTTAACGCCCGGCGGACGGTCGTCCTGGACCTGACGGAGGGGACCCACGGAAGCGCCTTCGGCATGGGGGCGGCCCATACCATAACCCGCAGACTTTTCAACAAGATCGATTATGAGGCAACCTACATCAACGCTATAACCTGCACGGTGCTGGACTTTGCGAGGATTCCCTGCATCCTCGATACGGACAGGGAAGCAATCCAGCTTGCTCTGGTAACCTGCAACGGCATCGACAGGAAGGCGGCCCGCATCATCAGGATTGCCGACAGCGTGCATACGGAAAAGATCCTGCTTTCCGAAGCGATGATGGAGGAAGCGGAGAAAAACCCCGCGGTGGAAATCCTCTCCGCCCCGGCGCCTTGGCCTTTTAATGAGGAAGGGAACTTAGGGTAGGCGGTCCCGGCGCCGGGCGGCCCCGCATCGGCATTACCGTGGGGGATCCTTCGGGGATTGGGCCCGAAATCACCGTAAAGGCACTGTCCCATGGGGATATATACGGCCGCTGCATCCCGGTGGCGCTGGGGGACGCGCCGGTTCTGCAAGATGCCCTGAAAGTAACCGGCAGCGGGCTCTCCCTTCGCCGCGTTGAAAAGCCGGGGGAAGCGGAAGGCGTATTCGGGACGGTGGAGTATATAGGGCCCGGCGTCATCACCGGGAGGGGCGATTACACATACGGGGCGGCGGGCGCCAAACCGGGGGAGGCGGCTTTCCGGTATATCCGCCTGGGCATCGATCTTGCCCTTGCGGGGGAGATTGACGGGGTAGTAACCTGCCCTATTAATAAAGAAGCGATCCATTTGGCGGGGCACGATTTTGCGGGGCACACGGAAATCTTCGCCCATTACACCCATACGGAAAACTGCGGGATGCTCCTCTCCTGCGGGGGGCTGCGGGTGATCCATGTTACCACCCATGTTTCCATGCGCCGCGCCTGCGATCTTGCCGGCGAAGAGCGGGTGTTCCAGGTGATAGGCCTGGCGGACAGGGCGCTGCGGATGATGGGCGCCGAAAGGCGCAGAATTGCCGTCGCGGGGCTGAATGCCCACGCGTCGGAAAACGGCCTCTTTGGGGATGAGGAGAAGAAAAGCATTATCCCGGCAATCAACAGGGCGAAGGCGGAGGGCCTTGATGTCTGGGGCCCCCTGCCGCCGGACACGGTCTTCGTGAAAGCCCTGGGCGGCGCTTTCGACATCGTGGTGGCCATGTACCATGATCAGGGGCATATCCCCCTCAAACTCTGCGGATTCAAGATGGACGGGGCCACCGGGCTTTTTACCCAGGTGAGCGGCGTTAATACCACCATCGGACTTCCTGTCATACGGACATCGGTGGATCACGGCACCGCTTTTGACAAGGCGGGTAAAAACGAGGCCAGCGAAGAAAGCCTCCTTGAAGCCATCGGCATGGCGGTGACCATGGCAGGGAACCGGGAGAAGCGGGAGTAAACCTTTCAGGGCAAATGAGCCTCCGCGGAGCAGAGCTTCGCGGTATCCTTAGCGATGCATTAGTTCGAACGGAGGCTCGTTCGAAGAC
>JAIROE010000355.1 GCA_031257715.1 Treponema sp.
CTTCAGGAGCGGGGCGCTTGTCACCGACATCGCGGGGACAAGGGGAACATCGTCCGCGCGGCGGAACGGTTCCGCCCCGATGTTGATTTCATTCCCGGCCACCCCATGGCGGGATCGGAAAAAGGCGGCTTCGCCAACGCGGAGCGCTGCGACTTCCGGGGGAAAAATTACATCCTTACCCCCCTCAAAAGAAACAAACCGGAGAACCTCGCTTTTTTGAAGGATCTGATACGCCGCATGGGTTTTGGCCGCGTCACCGAAACGACGGCGGAAGATCACGACAGGAAGATAGCCTTTACGAGCCAGCTCTGCCACGTTATCGCCGCGGCCCTCATAGACTGCGAGGACGACACCGCCATTACCCGCTTCGGCGGGGGGAGCTTCGAGGACCTTACCCGCATCGCCATGCTCAACGCGCCGATGTGGACGGAGCTTTTCATCGAAAACAGAACGGCTCTTGCCGGGCGTATACGGCAGTTTGAAAGGAGCCTTGAACTTATTGGGGACCTCATCGCCAAAGGCGACGCGCCCGCGCTTGAGCATGCGCTGTGCAGGGTGCGTGACAGAAGGAGCGCGATGAACGGCTGATGCGTGCGCCCCGGATCATGATCCCGGTTTACAGCGCCTGCCGCCGTACCCTCTTTCGTGCGGGGCAGTCGTCAAGCGCGCGCCTGAACCACCTGCAGGTGCGGCAGCGGAGGCAGCGCGAAGGCTCTTTTCCCTGCTCGGTCTTTTTTACCCAGTCATAGTCGGCAAGCATGTTCCGGGCATAGGCGGCAAAATCCGCCAGCCCTCCGTTGATGAGTATCTTGCCCTTTTCAATGGTCCCGACACTGTTGGACGCGATGACCGGAATGGATACACGTTTCTTTATTTCTATGGCCGTATACACACAGGAATTGAATTCGACATATTTTTCGGGAACGGGAATATTTTCACCAAGCGCCCCCGTGGAAATGTCAAGAATATCGCATCCCGAGTCTTCAAAAATTTTCGCAAGGGCGATGCCGTCTTCGAGGGCGGGACTGGCCCCGCCGTACCGTATTCCAATGATAAAATCGTCTCCGCATTCGGCCCGTATTCTTTTCATGATGCGGGTTACGATACGCGCCCTGTTTTCGTCGCCGCCGCCGTATTCGTCGCCGCGTTTGTTGGTAGCGGAAGAAAGGAACCAACTCAAAAGAAAACCGTGGGCCCCGTGCAGTTCCACGCCGTCAATGCCGGCCTTCTTGAGGCGCAGGGCGGCGGCGGCAAACTGATCTTCTATTTCGGGAATTTCAGATGCGTCAAGTTCACGCATCTTGAGTTTTGCCCGTTTTACGCGGCCTGAAATATCGGCCGGGACGGGGCAGGGGACAAGCGGCTCCCCGGTGACGGACTTGATTCCCGCGTGGTTGATCTGCACGATGACAGGCGCCCCTTCGGCATGGCAGATACCGGCAAGCTTTTCATAACCCGCAATGAAACTGTCGGACCAGATGCCAAGCTGACTTTCGGTAAGCCTGGCGTCGGGATTGACCGCCGACGCCTCGCTTATGATGAAGCCCGCCCCGCCTTTGGCAATATGCCGGTAATGATCCAGATGACGCTCCGACATTTCGCCGTCTTTGGACCAGCCGAAACAGACCACCGCCGGAAACACGACGCGGTTTTTGAGAAGCCTTCCCTTAAAGCGGCATTTTTCGAATATCATGGCGTTACGACAATGTTTACAAGCCGGCCGGGCACGGTGACAATCCTGACGATGGATTTGCCGGCCGTCCATTTAAGAACTCCCGGCAGCCGGAGGGCGGTTTCTTCAAGCGTTTCCTTTCCCGCATCCGGGGCGGCGCCGAACCTGTCCCGTATTTTTCCGTTTACCTGAACCACGATGACGGCCTCCTCATCGGCGGCGAGTTTTTCATCCCAAAGCGGCCACTCCGCCCTTGACACCGATTCCCTGTGCCCCAGCTTTGCCCACAGTTCCTCTCCCAGATGGGGAGCATAGGCGCTCAGCATGATCACAAACGGTTCCCAGAGGGAAAGGGGAATGCCGTTCAGTTTTGCAAGTTCCGCCGAATATATCATCATCTGACTTATTGCGGTGTTGAAATCAAGCGTTTCGGTATCACGGCTTACTTTTTTGATGGTCTTGTGCAGCAGCGACACCATCTCTTTCGGCGCCGCGGCATCCTCCGCCGGTTTTTCCCCGATGGCCCAAAGCCTGTCCAGAAACCGCGACACGCCGACAAGCCCCGCCGTAAGCCACGGCTTGGTGACCTCAAGGGGCCCCATGAACATCTCGTAGACCCGCATCGAATCCGCGCCGTATTCCCGTATGATGTCGTCGGGATTAATCACGTTCCCCCGGCTCTTGCTCATCTTTTGATTGTCTTCGCCGAGTATCATCCCCTGATTGACAAGCCGCCTGAAAGGCTCGTCGGTATTGACCAGCCCCAGATCGTAAAGGACCTTGTGCCAGAAGCGGCTGTAAAGGAGGTGAAGCACGGCGTGTTCCACGCCTCCGACATAAAGATCTACCGGCGCCCAGTAGTCTATCCTGTCCCGCGACGCGAACGCCCCGTCGTTTGTGTTGTCCAGATAGCGGAGGTAATACCAGCAGGAACCGGCCCACTGCGGCATGGTGTTGGTTTCCCTTTTCGCCGGGCCCCCGCACCGGGGGCATGTCGTATTCACCCAGTCCTCCACGAGGCCAAGAGGGGATTCGCCCGTACCCGACGGCACAAACGACGTTACCTCCGGAAGGCGGAGGGGAAGCTCACTTTCCGGAAGGGGGACAATCGGCGAACCGTACGCCTCCCCGCAGTGCGGGCAGTGAACCACGGGAATCGGCTCCCCCCAGTAACGCTGCCGGCTGAAGATCCAGTCCCGCAGTTTGTAGTTTACCGCGCGTTTGCCAAGACCCCGCTCCTTGAGCCACCCGGTTATCTTTTCCCCGGCCTCGGAAGAAGGAAGCCCGCTGAAAGGGCCCGAATTGACCGACCAGCCCTCCGCGGTAAAAACCCCCGTGAGCGGCGCCGCCCCCCCGCCGGGGGGAACATCCGAAACAACCCGCAGTACGGGAAGGGCGAAAACCCCGGCGAACTCCCAGTCGCGTTCGTCATGGGCGGGAACAGCCATGATCGCCCCCGTGCCGTATGAAATGAGGACATAATCGGCAATCCAGACGGGGATCTTTTTTCCGTTTACAGGATTGACGGCGTATGCGCCCGAGAAGACGCCCGTCTTTTCCCTGGCAAGATCGGTGCGCTCCAGATCGCTTTTTTTCGCCGCGGCCTCAACATAGGCTTGGACCGCGGCCTTCTGTTCCGCCGTGACGATCTTTGCGATGAGGGGATGCTCCGGGGCAAGCACCATATAGGTAGCGCCGAAGAGGGTATCCGGCCGCGTGGTGTATATCTCAAGAACCTCCGTGAACCCGTCCAGGGCGAATGTTACATTGGCCCCTTCTGAACGGCCTATCCAGTTCCGCTGCATAAGCTTCACCGGTTCGGGCCAGTCAAGATCGTCCAGCCCCGAAAGGAGCCGTTCGGCATAGGCGGTAATCCTGAGCGTCCACTGCCGTATCCGCTTTCGGGTAACCCTGGTGCCGCAGCGCTCGCAGAGCCCGTCCCTGACTTCCTCGTTGGCAAGCCCCGTCTTGCAGGAAGGGCAAAAATTGATGGGACTTTCGGCCTCGTAGGCAAGGCCCTTTTCAAAGAGTTTGAGGAAGATCCACTGCGTCCATTTGTAATAGGCCGGATCGGAAGTATCGACCTCCCGGTCCCAGTCGTAAGAAAAACCCAGCGCCTTTATCTGGGAACGGAATTTGGCGATGTTTGCCGCGGTAGTTACCGCCGGATGTGTTCCCGTCTTGATTGCGTAGTTTTCGGCCGGAAGCCCGAAGGCATCGAAACCCATGGGATGCAGCACGTTGAAGCCCTTCATCCGCAGATACCGGCAGTAAATATCCGTGGCGGTGTAGCCTTCCGGATGGCCGACATGAAGCCCCTGCGCCGAAGGATAGGGAAACATGTCCAGCACATAACGGCGCTTTTCCCGGGGACAGGACGGATCTTCAACGGCCCTGAACGTCTTGTGATCTTCCCAGTATTTCTGCCATTTTGGTTCTATTTCCGCAAAGGGATACTTCGCCATTTCCCGACTCCCCGGAGCTCACCCGCCAGTATTCTTCCGCACCCATCATACACCGCATGAACCGTTTCTTTCAAGGGCAATCCGCCCGGCCTTTAAGGCAATGGCCCTGGCCCGAAGAAAGCCTGGAGTTTCGGCTCTGCCGAAGTTCCCCGGTTAAACGGCGCAGCCGTTTAACCATGGCCGGAACAAAAAAGCCATGGCCCGGAAAAGAAAGGCCTGAAGAAAGCCTGGAGTTTCGGCTCTGCCGAAACTCCCCGGTCAAACGCCGCAGCCGTTTGACCCTGTTCAAAAGAATGAAAAGGCTGTATAGTGGGGGCATGAACGCCATATTTGAGCGCCGTTCGGTGCGCAGTTTCCTGTCCAAAGCGGTGGAAAAGGACAAGATCGAGCGTGTTGTGAAGGCGGCTTTTGAAGCGCCTTCTGCCCATAACCGCCGGTCGTGGGAATTCCTTGTCGTGACGGCAAAGGAAGATCTCGCCGCCATAGGGAGCATGAGCCCCTACGCCAAAATGTGCCCCGGAGCGGCGGCGGCCATAGTTCCCTGCGCCAATCTTGGGGCGGGGAAGGACCCCGCTTCGGAAAGGCCGGATGCCTGGTGGGTTCAGGATCTTGCCGCGGCCACGGAGAACATCCTCGTGCAGATTACGTGTGAGGGTTTGGGCGGCGTATGGCTGGGCTGGTATCCGGACATGGACCGCGTGGCGGCCCTTTCCTTGCGGTTCGGTCTTCCTTCCCATATAACGCCTTTTTCGGTCGTTGCCCTGGGTTATCCCGCGGCGCCGGCCGTCCTCAAGGACCGTTATGATCCCTCCAAAGTCCATTACGGCGTTTGGTAGACAAAAAAGCGGTTTTATGGGAAATATGCTTGACAAGAAAAGTTAGTTAATGCTATCTTTCGGTACATGCCGGGATGTCCGGCGCGGTGTTTTTCAGCTGAAATGTTAGCCCTGACATACTGCGGCGGGATGTCGGGACACGTGGGGAGGTAATTGTGCGTAAGGCTGCGGCCATGGTGCTTTTTTTTGTTGCGGCGGGCGTTTCGTTCGTTTGTGCGGATACCGGGCACTGGGAAACGGTGGAAGCTCAGATGCGCCTTATCATGAGCGAGGCGTATTACGCCTATGTGGCGGGCGACGCGGAAGGAGCCCGCGCCCTGGTGGACAGGGTATACAACGAATATTACCGGGGCGAATTTGAACGGAACGTCAAAAGCGTCATTTCACAGGCGAGGGCGGAGAATATTGACGAGTGGTTTGAGTATGTAAAGGCCTCCCTGGGCAGCGGAAAGACGCAGAAGGAGATCCGGGACGACCTCAACCAGCTTAACCACCTGCTGCGGGTTACTGCGGGTTCCCTTGACGGAAAAGAGGAGCCGGCGGCGTCGGTGCGGAGCTGGACAAGGACGGCGGCCGAAATGGCGGCTGTGCTTGATACGGCCCTCGAACGGTACTGTGCGGGCGACGCGGACGGCGCGCGGGAGCGGGTGGACAACGCCTATTTTCAGTTTTATGAAAAACTCGGCTTTGAAAAGACCGTGATGACCCGCATTTCAGGTTCACGGGCCAGTACGGTGGAATATCAATTCAGCGCGGTTAAAAAGGCGATAAGCCGGGGCGTTCCGGACGCCGAAGTCAAGAGCAGCCTTGAAACGCTTGCCGCCTACCTCAGGGAAGATGCGGAACAGCTTGACGAAAAGTCGGGCGGCCCTCTGGGCGCGTTCCTGGGCTCCCTTCTTATTATCATCCGGGAAGGTTTTGAGGCGATCATCATTGTCGGGGCCATCATCGCCTATCTTGTGAAGAGCGGGAACAAAAAGAGCGTGGGTCCTGTGTACTGGGGTTCCGTTATCGCCCTTGTTTTCAGCGTGGGAATGGCTTTCCTTCTTAACGTCCTTGCGGGCGTTTCAAGCGGGAGAAACCAGGAGATCATCGAAGGGGCGTCCATGCTCCTTGCCGTTGGCGTCCTTTTTTATGTCAGCAACTGGATGGTGTCCAAGGCGGAAGCGGAAGCCTGGTCGAAATTCATTGAAGGCAAAGTACAGGCTTCAATAGCGCGCGGCAGCATGTTCTCCCTTGCTTTCGCGGCCTTTCTTGCCGTGTTTCGGGAAGGGGCGGAAACCATACTGTTTTATCAGGCCCTGCTTGCGGGGAACCGTGATTTTGCCGGGATGATTTGGCTGGGTTTCGGCATTGGCTGCGTGATTCTTGTGGTCATCTACCTTTTTATCCGTTTCCTCAGCATCAGGCTTCCCCTTAAACCCTTTTTCCTTGGTACAAGCGTCCTGCTCTTTGTCATGTCCATTGCCTTCATGGGGAACGGCGTCAAGGAATTGCAGGAGGGCAATGTGGTGGGCGTTACCGCCATACCGGGCATGGGTTCCGTGGACATACTGGGGATCTATCCCACCCTTGAAACGCTCATTCCCCAATTTCTGCTTCTTGCGGTAACCGTGGCCGTCTTTATTTTTCAGATACGCAGAAAGGGCGGCCGCGGCGTACTTCCGGTTACCAACTCGGGCCTTGTGGCCTGAGAGAAAATATTTTGGAGGAGTTTCAGCATGAAACTGAAAACTTTGATGGTTTTTCTTTTAATCTGCCTTTCGGCGGGTCTTGTCTTTGCGGGCGGCCAGGGCCAGGGATCCCGGCCTGCCAGCACGGTGAATCCCGGGGAAGAAGCCGGATTTGAGGAATTCCCCCTTGGGGATGACCATGAACTCGGGCCTCTCAATGTCGCGGGCGTTTACTTTCAGCCTGTAGACATGATCCCCGCATCGGCCGGACTGCCTGCGTCCCAGGCCGATATCCACATCGAGGCGGATATTTCGGCGCTGGAAAACGATCTTGGCTACGGCGTCGGGGATTTTGTTCCCTACCTGACCGTGCGCTACGAGATAAGCCAGGCTTCAGGCTGGCGCTCGGAAGGCACCTTTATGCCGATGAACGCGAGCGACGGCCCCCATTACGGGGCGAACATCAAGCTGAACGGCATTGGTCAGTACAATGTCCGGTTCCTTATTCAGAACCCCGAAGCCCAAGGTTACGTGCTTCATGTTGACGCCGCGACGGGCGTACCCGGCAGGTTCTGGGGCCAGCCCCTCGTCGCCGAGTGGAACGTGAATTACACAGGACCCCAGTGGTAGACGGTACGGCGTGATTAGGTATTTTATCCTGGCGGCGGAGAATTCTCTTGCCGCCGGGATTCTCTCCGCACTGATATTCGCCGCCGTTTCGGGCGCCAGGGAATCTTCGGGATTAAAACGGCTTGGGCAGGGCTGCGCCCTTGGGGCGATCCTTTCCCTTGTCGTCGCCGTACTCAGGCGTGTTACGGCTCTTGTCAACCGTACAAAACTTACCACGGGAATATTTGCCGTCGCGCTTGCCGCGGGAATCCTGTTCCTTGTCCTCTACTGGATTGATTTTTTTGGGCGGAAAAAGGACAGGACGCCAAGGGGGGATCTTCTCCATATCGCGGCGGGCATTCTTGAGGCCGCCATCGTTTTTTACGCGCTTCCGGATATTCTTCTTTACCCCACCCAGTTTACCCTTGCCGGCGAAAGCATTATCAGCACGGATTTTCTTTTTAAATTCGCGGGATTCGCCGCGGGTCTCCTCCTCTCGTTTCTTGCCGGTTTCGGGATCTTCAAATCGGCGGCCGCGCTTTTCGGGACGGGAACGCCGCCGCTGCGCGGATGTATGGCCGCGATCCTGTCGGCCGCCCTTCTGGTCAACATGCTTAACCAGTTGACGGCGATTATCCGGTTTATGATTGCCCGCCGGATCATTCCCATGAGCCAGAAGCTTTTCGCCGTGATTATAATCGCGGTAAACAACAATGCCGTTTTTCTTTATGTCATCATGGGATTGGCGTTTCTCATTCCCGTCATCCTGCTTGTTGTATACATGCGTCCGCGCCTTGAATACCGTAATCCGGCCGAGCTGCGGAAACTCAGGGCGGGCCTGAGGAGGGACAGGCGGCGGGCGGCGGCAAGCATGGCCGGCCTTCTTCTTTTGATTTTGTCTTTCACCGCGCTCAAGGCGTACAACGAGCGCCCCGTGGTCCTTTCCCCCGCGGAACCCATGACCATAACGGGAAACGAGATCAGCATTCCCCTTGGGCAGATAGAAGACGGCCACCTTCACCGTTTTGCGTGGAACGCCTCCGACGGAACCGAAGTGAGGTTTATTGTCATAAGAAAAAGCGCCGCTTCCTACGGCGTAGGCCTTGACGCCTGTGATATATGCGGGAACACCGGCTACTATGAAAGAAAAGATGATGTTATCTGCAGGCTCTGCGATGTGGTCATGAACAAATCAACCATCGGCTTCAGGGGAGGGTGTAATCCGGTGCCGCTGGCATATTCGATAAGGGACGGAGGGATGATCGTGAAGCTTTCCGATCTTGAGGATGAAAAAGGCAGGTTCAAATAATGTTTGGACGAATGGTACGGGGCGCCCTTTTCCGCCAGAAGGGCAAGATGCTGATGGTTGCCTTTACCGTCGCGCTCGGCGCGTCGCTTGCCGCGGCAATGCTCAATGTCATGCTTGATGTCGGCGACAAGGTAAACCGGGAACTCAAGGCTTACGGCGCGAACATCAATGTTCTGCCGCGCGGCGCTTCGCTTCTTGACGATCTTTACGGAGTGAACGAAGGAAGCGGAGTGTCCGACAAATATCTTGCCGAAGATGAACTTGTAAAAATTAAAATGATCTTTTGGACCTTTAACATCGTTGACTTTACACCCTACCTTATAAACAGGGCGGAAGCGGTCAAACGGGGCGGGGCCGCCGAAACGCCGGTCAGGATAGCCGGCGTCTGGTTCAACCGCCGCCTTGAACTTCCCACGGGCGAAACAATAGACACCGGTATGCGGAACATGAAACGCTGGTGGGATGTGAGCGGAAGCTGGCTTGACGACGAAGACGGAAACGCCGCCATGGTTGGGGAAGAGGCGGCGAAGCGTCTGGGCCTTGTCCCCGGAGACATCTTTACCGCCCGCATTGGAGAGCGGTCGGCGAATTTTACGGTGAAGGGGGTTTTCAGCGCGGGGGAAGACGAAGACGATACCGTCTATGTGCCCCTTGCCGCCGCGCAGGAACTCGCCGATAAACGGGGCCTTGTGAGCAGGGTGGAGGTGAGCGCCCTCACCACGCCGGACAACGAACTTTCCCGGCGGGCGGCCCAGGATCCCAAAAGTCTTTCCGTGAAGGAATGGGATACGTGGTACTGCACCGCCTACGTCAGCGCGAT
>JAIROE010000362.1 GCA_031257715.1 Treponema sp.
CAAGGCGGTCTGGGGCTTTAACGGAACCGACAGGCCGGGCGCGGTGTACCTTGCCGCCGTTCTTGCCGCCCACAACCAGAAGGGGCTTCCCGCCTTCGGGATCTACGGCCGTGACGTGATGGATCTCAAGGACACCGGAAACATACCGGAGGACGCGGCGGACAGGATCCTCCGCTTTGCAAGGGCGGCCCTTGCCGCCGCCTGGATGCGGGGCAAGAGCTATCTTTCAATCGGCTCCGTCTCGATGGGCATAGCGGGCTCCATCACCAACGCCGATTTCTTTCAGGAATACCTTGGAATGCGCAACGAATATGTGGACATGAGCGAACTGGTCCGCAGGTTTGACGAGAAAATCTATTCCGAAGCTGAATACAAACGGGCCCTTGAATGGGTCAAGGCAAACTGCAAGGAAGGGCCGGATAATAACCCGCCCGAGGAACAACACGACAGGAAGCGCAAGGACGAGGTGTGGAAAACGTGCGTAAAGATGGCCCTGATAGTCCGGGACCTCATGACGGGGAATCCCGATCTCAGGCGGAAAGGGCTTGTTGAAGAATCGCTGGGACACAACGCCATTGCGGCCGGTTTCCAGGGACAGCGCCAGTGGACGGATCATTTTCCCAACGGCGATTTCATGGAAGTCATGCTCAATTCGTCCTTCGACTGGAACGGGATACGGTCCCCCTACATCGTGGCGACAGAGAACGATTCCTGCAACGGCGTGTCGATGCTTTTCGGACACCTCCTTACCGGAACCGCCCAGATATTCAGCGACGTAAGAACCTACTGGAGCCCCTCCGCCATTGAACGGGTCACCGGATGGAAACCCGCCGGCGGTGCGGCGGGCGGCCTTATTCACCTCATCAATTCCGGGGCGACAACCCTTGACGGTATAGGAAGGCAGAAGAAAAACGGAAAGCCCGCCATGAAGCCCTTCTGGGAAATAACCGCCGAAGAAGCGGGGGCATGTCTTGATTCGGTAAGCTGGCGCTACGGGAGCCTGGGTTATTTCAGGGGCGGCGGCTATTCTTCGGACTTTATTACCGAAGGGGACATGCCGGTAACCATGTGCCGTCTCAACATTGTCAAGGGAGTGGGGCCTGTATTGCAGATCGCCGAAGGCGTTACGGTAAGCATTCCGGATGAAGTCCACGACAAGCTGGACAAGAGAACCGATCCTACCTGGCCTACCACATGGTTTGCCCCCCGCCTTACCGGGGAAGGTCCCTTCAGGGACGTGTACTCCGTCATGGCGTCATGGGGTGCGAATCACGGGGCCGTTTCATACGGTCACATAGGCGCCGATCTTATTACGCTGGCAAGCATACTCCGCATCCCGGTCTGCATGCACAATGTGGAAAGCGGGAAAATATACCGGCCCAGCTACTGGAACAGTTTCGGCATGGACAGGGAAGGTTCCGACTACCGGGCCTGCGCCGCTTTGGGACCGCTGTATAAATAGTGTCTGTCTATAATGTGGACACATTATAGACAGACTACCTCAAAAATCGCATTTTCGCAGCCTTTAGGCGAAGAAATGCAAGGTCTGTCCACGATGAAACGAAGTTTCGTACAGTAACCGACTTTGTGGACAGACACTAAACAGGCGGGGCGCCCGATGCGGGCCGGAGGAAACATGGAATATGCCATCGCGGTCATTGACATAGGAATGACCAACAAGAAAGTCGCGGTATACGATGATGCTCTTAAACAGGTTCATGCCGTGTACCGCGTTTTCCCGCCCAGGATAACCGACGGTCTTGAAACACATGATCTTGAGGCTATGGAGGAATGGTTCCTTTCGGAACTGGCGGAAGCCGCGAAAGCATATCCCGTGAAGGCCATTGCGGTTACCACTCACGGAGCCACGTTTGTCTGCACGGGGGAGGATGGGAAACCCGTCATCCCCTGTGTATATTACACACATGAACCGGGGGAAACCTTCCACCGGGAATTTTACGAACAATTCGGCAGGCCGGAAGAGCTTCAGGCCTGTACCGGCACTCCCAACCTCATGGCGATGATCAACCCGGCAAAAGGGCTCTTCTTCATCCGCGGGCGATACGCGGATCTCTTCGGCAAGGTCCGCCATGTGCTTCCCTACCCGCAGTACTGGGGCTGCCGCTTCACCGGAAAAACCGGCGCGGAAGGAACCTACATGGGCTGCCACAGCTACCTCTGGGATCAGGTTGACAACCGGCTTTCTTCCGTCGCCCGGGATCTGGGACTTGCGGAACTTCTCCCGGACACGCTCAACAAATCCTGGGACATACTGGGAACTATCACCGGAGAAACCGCCGCACGGACCGGCCTTTCACCGGAAACCATCGTTACCATGGGCATTCACGATTCCAATTCGTCCCTTCTTCCCCATTTCGCCAAAAAAGGGGAGACGGGATTTTTGCTCAACTCGACGGGGACCTGGTGTGTCAGCATGAACCCCGTCAGGGAATACGGATTCGCCCCGGAGGAATTGGGAAAGGTGGTGTTCTTCAACATCTCCGCCTTCGGGAAACCTGTCAAGACATCGATATTCCTGGGCGGGCAGGAGTTCGACGTATGGTCGAAAATCCTCATGAATCTGCACGGACGGGACGACTTTCCCCCCTACAACAGGGAATTGTACCAGTCGGTATTAAAGGAAAAAAGCCTGTTCCTTTTACCGGAACTTACCCCCGGCACAGGCCAGTTTCCCCATTCAAGATCCAGGGTTGTGGAAGACGGAAAGGAATACCCCTTTGCGGACATTTCTTCCGCCGTGGCGGCGGGACAGGGAGCGCCGAACGGCGGCGTCCGGGGCGGCCTTCCGCCCTGCTTCGGCAGTTACGAAAAAGCGTTCGCGGCGCTCAGAATCTCGCTTGTGATGCAGTCGCTTACCGCTCTGGAACGGACCGGCCTTGTTCCCGGCGCCGAAGTGTATACCGAAGGCGGCTTCAGGAAAAACGAAGCCTACAACGCGCTCCTATCGGGGGCCTTCAAGAATAACCGCATGTTCCTGACCAACATTGCCGAAGCGACGGCCCTTGGTGCGGCGATGACGGCGAAGACGGCCCTCACCGGAAAAGGTCCGGCCGATCTGGCCCGTGATTTTGATGTCGATTACCGGGAAGTGCCCAAGGCCGAAACGCCTGAACTCTTCCCCTACCGGGAAGCATGGCTCGCTTACACCGAATGAGCCGGCAACCCGCCCGCAATGTCCATGAAAAAGCGGGAATGGAGCTTGCCCCGCGGGGGCTCATTTGAGTATCTCCACTATTTTTTTCAGGGGCGCTTCAAATTTTATTATGGATATACATATCCAAGAGACTCCCATGCCCGTTTCTTTGTAAAACCAACGGGGTATTCACATATCGTTTTATCGTTCCATTCATGCAGCTGAACATTATTTGAAAAGCTCCAGCCGGTTTCTATCCCGTACCAGGAAAATATTACCCCTTTCCCCTGATACCAC